>NZ_JBIIPN010000024.1:0-24567 GCF_044342615.1 Daejeonella sp.
GGGAGATATGAGACAACAGATGTGAGATATGAGACGATAGATATGAGAGAATAGAAAATCTCAAATCTCAAATCTCGATTCTAACATCTCGATTCTAAAAAATATGAAATTAGAAATATTAACACCTGATAAAAAAGTTTACGAAGGAGAAGTAAGATCTGTAACTGTACCTGGTACTATGGGATCTTTCGAAGTCTTGAAAGACCACGCTCCAATCATCTCTACTTTGGAGGATGGTAAAGTGATTATCCGTAAAGATAATTCTGAAGAAACTATTTATATCAAAGGCGGTGTAATTGAAGTATTAAATAATTCAATTATGGTGCTTGCAGAAGGAACTATAAATTCCTAAAAATATCCCCCTTTTTAAGCCCTTCTAATCTCCAAATTAGAAGGGCTTTTTTGTTTCCAATTAATTTCAATTCCTAGCCAATAAATCCGATTTTAAGCAGAAAATACCTCAATCAGTTGAGAAATCGATTTTTTGAACCGAAAACCCAAAACCATTTTGGTATATAATATCAATATTTTATATAGAATAATTAAATATTTACAAAATATTATACCGTAGATTTTAATTATTCAATATTTTATTCTAATTGAAAATAAATGGATCCTCTATTGATAGTTAAACAATAAGAACTTAAATTGAAATTACAATAATTAAGAAATTAATAAATCGTCAAATAATGGTCAAAAATTGGTTTATGCAGGTCTATAATTAGCTTTCTAAAAAGCATTGATTCGTGGCTTGCAAGTATAAATTATAACAATCAATTGCATTATTTAATTAGAGTTTAAAGAATAATAATTCTTGTTTTTAAAAAGAACAAATCAGAATCAATCCAAAAAGGAAAAAGATCAAGACATAAAATACATGGCACTCAATAAATACAGTAAAACAGTCACGCAAGACCCCACGCAACCAGCTTCACAGGCTATGCTTTATGGAATTGGATTAACAACTGAAGATCTTTCAAAAGCTCAAGTAGGCATTGTAAGCATGGGTTACGATGGCAATACTTGTAACATGCATCTCAATGATCTTGCAAAAGATGTTAAAAAAGGCGTTTGGGATAATAATTTGGTGGGATTAATGTTCCACACCATCGGAATTAGTGACGGTATTACAAATGGAACAGAAGGAATGCGCTATTCCTTGGTTTCTAGAGATCTAATCGCCGACTCGATTGAAACTGTTTGTGGAGGGCATTACTACGATGGATTAATCGCATTACCTGGCTGTGATAAAAATATGCCTGGAGCAATTATCGCGATGGGACGTTTAAATCGTCCTGCAATTATGGTCTATGGTGGTAGCATTCACTCTGGTCAATACAAAGGCCAATCTCTAAACATAGTCTCTGCATTTGAAGCATTAGGGCAAAAGTTAGCAGGGAATCTAGATGAAGAGGATTATCAAGGAATCATTCAAAGAGCTTGCCCTGGTGCAGGAGCATGTGGCGGAATGTACACAGCAAATACCATGGCATCTGCAATTGAAGCGATGGGAATGAGCCTCCCATACAGTTCTTCTTACCCTGCGCTAAGTGCTGAAAAAAAGCAGGAATGTTTAGATGCTGGCAAATACATACGAATTTTGCTTGAAAAAGATATAAAACCAAGAGATATTATGACCAAAAAGGCGTTTCATAACGCCATAGTTACAGTAATGGTTCTTGGTGGTTCCACAAATGCTGTTTTGCATCTAATTGCAATGGCTAAATCGGTTGGAATAAAGCTTGAATTGTCTGATTTTCAAAAAATTAGCGATGAGACTTCAGTTATTGCTGACCTAAAACCAAGTGGTAAATACATGATGGAAGATGTTCATGCTATCGGTGGTTTACCATCTGTACTAAAATATCTTTTACAAAAAGGCCTGATTCATGGCGATTGCCTTACAGTTACTGGCAAAACACTCGCCGAGAATGTAGCAAATGCCGCTGATCTAGATTTTAATAGTCAAGATGTCATCCTACCATATGAAAATCCGGTTAAAAAAACTGGCCACTTACAAATGCTTTATGGAAACCTTGCACCACTAGGCTCCGTAGCTAAAATTAGTGGCAAAGAAGGCGAATCGTTTACCGGTCCAGCACGTGTATTTGATGGCGAATTTGAATTAATTCATGGCATTAGTAGCGGTAAAGTAAAAGCAGGTGATGTTGTTGTTATCCGAAATGTAGGTCCCAAAGGTGCTCCAGGTATGCCTGAGATGTTAAAGCCGACCTCTGCCATATTTGGTGCCGGTTTAGGATCCTCGGTTGCACTAATTACTGATGGACGTTTTTCAGGTGGAACGCACGGTTTTGTTGTAGGGCATATAACTCCCGAAGCATTTGAAGGTGGAAATATCGGATTAGTTCAAGATGGTGATGCTATAGAAATTAGTGCCATCAAGAATTCAATTAATGTCATGATTTCGGATGAAGAAATGACAAATAGAAGGAAAGTTTGGATACAACCGGAGCCTCCTGTAAAAAATGGAGTCTTATTCAAATACTTCAAACAAGTAAAAAACGCTTCAGAGGGTTGCGTAACAGATGAAGATTAAAAAATGAGCGAATGTTAATTCCATTTGCGCACACAAAGAAAACAAACAGAATAATATGGAAAAGGCCCAGACAATTTTAAGTGAAACTAAACCTATTGAAACAAAAGAAGTTTCGGGCTCTGTAGCTTTACTTGAAGCCTTAATTGCAGAGGGGACGAATGTTATTTTCGGTTATCCCGGAGGAGCAATTATGCCTATCTATGATGCTATTTACGATTATAAAGATAAATTAAATCATATTCTAGTAAGACATGAGCAAGGTGGTATTCACGCTGGGCAAGGTTTTGCAAGAACATCTGGAAAAGTTGGAGTAGTATTCGCAACTAGTGGTCCGGGAGCAACAAACTTAGTAACAGGTCTTGCAGATGCCATGATTGATAGCACTCCCCTCGTTTGTATTACAGGCCAGGTATTTGCCCATCTCTTAGGAACAGATGCTTTCCAAGAAACGGATGTGATCAATATTACCACTCCTGTCACAAAATGGAATTATCAAGTAACGGATGCAAATGAAATTCCAGAAGTAATCAGCAAAGCATTTTACATCGCTAGAAGTGGCCGTCCTGGACCTGTTTTAATTGATATTACCAAAAATGCACAACTTCAAAAATTTGATTTTAGTGGATATTCTCCTTGTAATCATATCCGTAGCTATCGCCCGAAGCCATTGATTAGAAAAGAATATATTGTTCAGGCAGCAGAATTGATCAATCAGGCTAAGAAACCTTTCATTATTTGGGGACAGGGAGTAATTTTAGGTGAAGCAGAGCAGGAATTTAGAGCGCTAGTAGAAAAAAGCGGAATTCCTGCCGCATGGACAATATTAGGTGCAGGCGCTATCCCAACAGATCACACCCTTAATGTTGGAATGTTGGGCATGCACGGTAATTATGGCCCCAATGTGCTTACCAATGAGTGTGATGTGCTTATTGCTATCGGAATGCGATTCGATGATCGAGTTACTGGTCGATTAGATAAATATGCTAAACAGGCAAAAATCATTCATTTAGATATCGACCCATCAGAAATAGATAAAAATGTTCAAACAACTGTTCCAGTATGGGGCGATTGTAAAGAAACTATCCCAGCCTTAACTGAATTGATTGAGAAAAAAAATCATCCTGAATGGCTACAAAAATTTAGAGCATTCGATAAAAATGAGTTCGATGCAGTAATTCAAAATGAGCTTCATCCCACAAGCGGAGAACTCACTATGGGAGAAGTGATTCATCAATTGAATGAATTAACAAAAGGTGAAGCTGTGATTGTAACGGATGTTGGACAGCATCAAATGGTGGCTTGTAGATATGCAAAATTAAATAATAGTCGGAGTAATGTGACTAGTGGTGGACTAGGAACTATGGGATTTGCCCTTCCTGCTGCCATTGGAGCTAAGTTTGGTGCTCTTCAAAAAACTGTGGTTGCTGTAATTGGTGATGGCGGTTTTCAAATGACCATTCAGGAACTTGGTACCATCATGCAAAGTGGTGTGGATGTGAAGATCCTCATCTTAAACAACCGTTTTTTAGGAATGGTGAGACAATGGCAGGAACTTTTCAACGATAATCGATACTCCTTCGTTGATATCCAGAGCCCTGATTTTGTGGCTGTTGCAGCAGCCTATGGCATCAAAGGAAGAAGTATTTCTGAACGTGAAAATCTCAGCTCAGCATTAGAAGAAATGTTAAATAACAAGGGATCATTCCTCTTAGAAGCAATGGTTACTAAAGAAAATAATGTGTTCCCGATGGTTCCACAAGGATGTAGCGTGAGTGAAATCAGGTTGAAATAATAAATGTTCATCAAATTAGAAACAAAAAAATGAGCAATCAAAACGAGATAGAAAAAGCACCTGGAAAACAGGAATATAATATAACGGTGTACACTGAAAATCAAATCGGACTCCTAAATAGGATTGCAATTATTTTCACTCGCCGTAAAATAAATATTCATAGCCTAAATACTTCGCCTTCCGAAATTGAAAGCATTCACAGATTTAACATTGTGGTAAATGAGACTGAGGAAATTGTAAAAAAGCTTTCCCGACAAATTGAGAAGCAAGTGGAAGTACTGAAAGTATATTTTAACACCAACGACGAGGTAATTTGGCAAGAACTTGCCCTCTACAAAGTCCCAACAGACATTATTGCCGAAAAAGCAAGTGTAGAGCGCCTTCTACGTGAAAATGGTGCCCGTGCAGTCGTAATTCGTAAGGATTATACCGTTTTTGAAACCACCGGACACCGCGAAGAAACAGATGCCTTGATAAAAATTTTACAACCTTTTGGGTTAATAGAATTTGTACGAAGTGCAAGAGTAGCTATCATAAAACATAGTGAAGGCTTCAACCGCAAATTACGTGAATTTGAAAAGGCTGAACCTGGTGAAGAAACATCTGAAAATGAGTTCCTTAATAATGGGCAAAAGATTTTCACCATGTAAATTAATAAGAAGACAAACAATAAATAACATTAAATAAAAACAAAACAAAATGGCAAAGATTAATTTCGGTGGGGTTGTTGAAGAGGTAGTAACCCGCGAAGAATTCCCCTTAGACAAAGCACGTGAAGTACTTAAAAATGAAACTGTAGCAATAATTGGCTACGGAGTTCAAGGTCCGGGGCAAGCATTAAACCTGCGCGACAACGGCATTAAGGTAATTATCGGTCAGCGTAAAGACTCAAAAACATGGGATAAAGCTATTGCAGATGGTTGGGTGCCTGGCGAAACTCTATTTGAAATTGAAGAAGCCGCTGAAAAAGGAACAATCATTCAATATCTTTTATCAGATGCCGGACAAATTGCACTTTGGCCAACAATCAAAAAGTATTTAACTCCTGGAAAGGCATTGTACTTTTCTCATGGTTTTGGTATCACTTACAAAGAACAAACAGGAATTATCCCACCTGCAGATGTTGACGTTATTTTAGTGGCTCCAAAAGGTTCTGGAACCTCATTGCGCCGTTTATTCTTAGCTGGAAAAGGCTTAAACTCATCTTTCGCTATCCACCAAGATGCAACAGGAAAAGGTAGAGATCGCGCAATTGCATTAGGTATTGGCGTTGGTTCTGGATATTTATTTGAGACTGATTTCCGTAAAGAAGTTTACTCTGACCTTACAGGTGAGCGTGGAACTTTGATGGGTGCTATCGCTGGAATTTTTGAAGCTCAATACAATACTTTACGTAGAAACGGACATTCACCTTCTGAAGCATTCAATGAAACTGTGGAAGAGCTAACTCAAAGTTTGATGCCATTAGTTGCAGAAAATGGCATGGACTGGATGTATGCTAATTGTTCTACAACTGCACAACGTGGTGCTTTAGACTGGAAAGGACGTTTCCGCGATGCAACTCAACCTGTTTTTGATGAACTGTATGAAAGCGTAGCATCTGGGAAAGAAGCAGAAAGAACAATAAAATTAAATAGCCAACCAGACTACCGTGTAAAACTTGAAGCAGAACTCAAGACTTTACATGATAGCGAAATTTGGCAGGCAGGTCAGGCGGTAAGAAGCTTACGCCCTGAAAATCAACCTGAAAAATAAGTTTAATGAATTTAAGCTTGCGAATTTTTGCAAGCTTAAATTCTATTTAATTCTGTATTACAGATTTTAGTTTATTAAAATTTTATTCCCTTTTTGGGAAGCAAAAAGCAGAAATGCTTGAATAATTATTAGATATGTTACACGATCCAAACCGCATCTATATTTTTGATACCACGCTTAGAGATGGAGAGCAAGTGCCTGGATGCCAGCTTTCTACGGTAGAAAAAATAGAAATCGCCAAGTCTCTTGAGATTCTTGGTGTAGATGTTATTGAGGCTGGATTTCCAATTTCAAGTCCCGGTGATTTTCAAAGTGTACTTGAGCTTTCTAAAGCCGTACGTGAACCAATCATCTGTGCCCTCACCAGAGCCAATAAGGGCGATATTGATTGTGCCGCCGAGGCTCTAAAATTTGCCAAAAGACCACGTATTCATACGGGCATTGGTGCATCCGATAATCACATAAAATATAAGTTCAATAGCAATCGTGAAGCAATTTTGGAGCGTGCTGTTGAGGCGGTTAAATACGCTAAAAGTTTTGTTGAAGACATCGAATTCTATGCTGAGGATGCCGGCAGAGCTGACAATGAATATTTAGCAAAAATGATTGAGGCAGTAATTGCTGCTGGTGCAACGGTTGTAAATATTCCAGACACTAATGGCTATTGTCTTCCCGAACAATACGGTGAAAAAATTCGTTTTTTGAAAGAAAACGTTAAAAATATTGACCAAGCAATTATTTCAGTGCATTGTCATAACGACCTAGGTCTAGCAACAGCAAATAGTATTGCTGGTATTCAAAATGGTGCCCGACAAGTAGAATGTACCATTAATGGAATAGGTGAGCGTGCAGGAAATACAGCTTTGGAAGAAATTGTGATGATCCTTAAAACACATCACAACTTGAATTTTACGCATAAAGTCAATAGTAAACATTTATATGAATTAAGTGGAATGGTTAGTCGCATGATGCGCATGCCTGTCCAACCAAATAAAGCAATTGTCGGAAAAAATGCATTTGCACATAGCTCAGGCATCCACCAAGATGGAGTTTTAAAAAATAGAGAAACCTACGAAATTATAAACCCGGAGGATGTTGGAATTGATCAATCTGAGATCATTTTAACCGCTCGTAGTGGTCGCCATGCCCTTAACCACCACTTAGAACGTTTGGGTTATACCATTGAACGTATTGACCTTGATCAGGTTTATGAGCGTTTCTTGACTCTCGCAGACGGTAAAAAAGAGATAAAAGATGATGATATCTTGTTCCTGATGGGGCATGAAACACAAAATAATTATAAAAACGGACTAGCAATAAAAGCTCTGAAAGTAGTTTGCGGCGACCAGGCTAGTCCCGAAGCCACTATAACTCTTCATTATAAAGGCAAAGATAGCGAAGCCACAGCCAAAGGAAATGGCCCTGTAGATGCTACAATTAAGGCAATTGAGCAAATTATTGGTAAAAGCTTTAACATCAAAGAATTTAATATCCACGCAATTCATAGTGGAAGTGATGATGTGAGCAAGGTTGATATGCGCGTTACAGATGATGGAAAATCCTATAAAGGTTATGGTTTTAGCACTGATATCGTTCGTGCCTCTGCCAATGCCTATCTAGACGCATTAAACAAATTTGTATAAAATAACTCAGTACTAAGTACTAAATACTAAAAAAAAATGAGCAAAACATTGTTTGACAAAGTGTGGGATTCTCACGTAGTTCGAAAGATTGAAGGTGGTCCCGATGTATTATTTATTGATAGACACTTAATTCATGAGGTTACTAGTCCGGTGGCTTTCCTCGGATTAAAAAGCAGAGGTATTAAAGTATTGTATCCGGGTCGGACTTTCGCGACAGCAGATCACAATACCCCCACAATAAATCAGCATTTACCTGTTCAAGATCCACTTTCCGCAAACCAATTAAAAGCTTTGGAGTCGAATTCAAATGAATACGGCATCAGCTATTGGGGATTAGGACATCAAAAAAATGGCATTGTGCATGTTGTAGGACCTGAATATGGAATTACTCAACCCGGGGCAACTATCGTTTGTGGAGATTCACATACATCTACACATGGTGCTTTTGGAGCAATTGCTTTTGGAATTGGAACTTCCGAAGTTGAGATGGTTCTTGCCACTCAGTGTATCATGCAAGAAAAGCCTAAGAAAATGAGAATCAATATCAATGGAAAGCTTGGCAAAGGCGTAACTCCTAAAGATGTGGCTTTATTCATTATTTCTCAACTTAGCACGTCTGGAGCAACTGGTTATTTCGTTGAATACGCCGGTGAAGTTTTCGAAAACATGACCATGGAAGGTCGTATGACGGTATGTAACCTAAGTATTGAAATGGGTGCTAGAGGTGGGATGATTGCACCAGACGAAACCACTATCAACTATGTTCAAGGACGTGAATTTAGTCCGAAGGGGGAAGCATGGGAAAAAGCATTAGCCTATTACAAATCCCTAAAGTCTGATGCAGACGCTATTTTCGACATAGAGTACACTTACGATGGCGCCTCTATTGAGCCTATGATTACCTATGGTACAAATCCTGGAATGGGTATGGGAATTTCAAAATCTATTCCAAACGCAAGTGAAGTAGAAGGTGGTGTTGCATCTTATGCTAAATCATTAAACTATATGGGCTTTAATGAAGGCGAGTCGATGATGGGCAAAAAAGTTGACTATGTATTTATAGGTAGCTGCACCAATGGACGTATCGAAGATTTCAGAGCATTTACATCCATTGTAAAAGGCAAGAAAAAGGCTGATCACGTAACTGCCTGGCTAGTACCTGGTTCCCATATTGTGGAAGCCCAAATTAAAGAGGAAGGATTGTTAGATATCTTAAATGAAGCTGGATTTACCCTACGTCAGCCTGGTTGTTCTGCATGCCTTGCCATGAATGATGATAAAATTCCAGAAGGGAAATATGCAGTAAGTACCTCTAACAGGAACTTTGAGGGCCGCCAAGGACCGGGTTCAAGAACAATGCTTGCTAGTCCGCTTGTTGCAGCAGCAGCAGCAATAACTGGAAAAGTAACTGACCCTAGAACTCTCATTTAATTAAAAAGCGAATATCAAAAAGAATAAAAATGGCTTACGATAAATTCAATATACTTAAAAGTACTGCAGTTCCTCTAGCGATAGAGAACGTGGATACCGATCAAATTATACCGGCACGTTTTTTAAAAGCTACAGAGCGTGTGGGATTTGGTGATAACCTTTTCCGAGATTGGAGATATAATCCAGATAATACACCCAAAACCGAATTTGTACTAAATAACTCTCTTTACAGTGGCAAAATACTTGTTGGTGGGAAGAATTTTGGCTCAGGATCATCAAGAGAACATGCTGCATGGGCGGTGTACGATTATGGTTTCAGATGTGTGGTTTCGAGCTTTTTTGCCGATATCTTCAAGAACAATTGCCTAAATATTGGTGTTTTACCCGTGCAAGTAAGTCCGGAATTTGCCGAAAAAATCTTCCGTGCTATTGAAGCAGATCCTAAAACCGAATTAGAAGTTAACCTACCGGAGCAAAGCATCAGCATTTTATCTACCGGCGAAAAAGAAACATTTGAGATTAGCGCCTACAAAAAAGATAACATGATAAATGGCTTCGACGACATCGATTATCTGCAAAATATCAAAACTGAAATAGAAGAATTTGCCAGCAAACTTCCTTTATAAATAAAAGCAGTCAAATGGAAAAAAGGAAAATAGAAATAATGGATACAACACTCCGCGACGGTGAACAAACCTCCGGAGTTTCCTTCTCAATATCTGAAAAGCAGACCATCACACAGCTGCTAATTGAAGAACTTAGAGTTGATCGCGTTGAGATTGCCTCTGCAAGAGTTTCTGAAGGGGAATTTGCATCCGTTAAGGCTATTATGGACTGGGCTAATTACCATGGCTATACCCAGAAAATTGAGGTACTCTCATTTGTTGATCAAGGGGTTTCGATCGAGTGGATGGCAAAGGCCGGTGTGAAGGTCCAAAATTTATTGACTAAAGGTTCTTTAAACCACCTCACTCATCAGCTAAAGAAAAGTCCAGAGCAACATTTTTCTGAAATTAAAAACATAATTGAACAAGCACAAAAATTAGATATTTCTACTAATATTTACCTTGAAGACTGGAGCAACGGGATGCGTAACTCCCCTGAATATGTGTTTCAATACCTCGATTTTTTATCTAAACAGTCTATTAAAAGGGTCTTATTGCCCGACACTTTAGGTGTTTTGACACCAAATGAGACTTTTAAATACATTTCAGAAATTAAAACCAGATACCCTGAGATGCATCTCGATTTCCATGCTCATAACGATTATGATTTGGCAAATGCAAATATTTTAGAGGCAATTAGAGCAGGTGCCAATGGTTTACACTTAACCGTTAATGGCATGGGCGAAAGAGCAGGAAATGCTTCCATTGCTAGTGCAGTGGCTGCACTTAATGATTTTATGCCTGAGCTAGTAAATAATATTAATGAAGAAGCTATTTATACAGTAAGCAAGCTCGTTGAAACCTTTTCAGGAATCAGAATTCCTGCAAATAGACCCATTATTGGTGAAAATGTATTCACGCAAACTGCTGGTATTCACGCAGATGGTGATAATAAAAATAACCTTTATTTTAACGACCTTCTGCCCGAGCGATTCGGCAGAAAACGAAGCTATGCACTCGGAAAAACATCTGGAAAGGCTAATATTGAGAAAAATCTACAAGAACTGGGACTTAAATTAAGTGATGAGGATCTGAAAAAAGTCACCCAACGCGTTATCGAACTCGGCGACATGAAGGAAACAGTTACAAAAGAAGATTTACCTTATATCATTTCGGATGTGCTAAACAGTAATACTGCCGTTGATAAGGTGGTTGTTGAATCTTATGTATTAACGCATTCTAAGGGTTTAAGACCATCTTCTACAATATCTGTTAGAATTGATGGCGAACTTTTTGAAGCAAATGCACAAGGCGATGGACAATTTGATGCCTTTATGAAGGCCCTCACAAAAGTTTATGCTAAAAAAGATCTATGTTTGCCGAAGTTGATTGATTATGCCGTGCGAGTGGCCCCAGGTAGTAATTCTGACGCCCTTTGTGAAACAATTATTACTTGGGAAACAGTCAATAAAAAATTTATCACAAGGGGTTTGGATTCAGATCAAACGGTAAGTGCGATAAAATCGACACAGAAAATGTTGAATATTATATAATTGAGTTGTCAGTTATCGGTTGGCAGTTGACAGACATACGACAACTGATATAGTGGATGGAAAAGAGTAAGGAATAGGGAGAAAGGAATATGGAGAAAAGAATAAGACACAGTCATTTATCAAAATAGTTCTAAATAACACATTTCTAATTACTAAATACTAATTACTAGATACTAAAAAAATGTCTGAACTATGATTTGTTTGATTTGTGTGATTACGGAGATCTTTAATCCATAATAGCCCAAGAATTATACTCTTTTTAAATATCTTAAGACAAATAACAATATAAATAAACATCTAATTTTAATTGTCGCTTTACTGATAACTCACAACTGATAACTCACAACTGACAACCGACAACTGATAACCGATAACTGACAACTGATAACTAATAACTAAAAATATGAATTTAAACATAGCCCTTTTAGCTGGAGATGGAATTGGTCCGGAGGTAATTGACCAAGCGGTAAAAGTATGTAATGCTGTTGCGAAAAAATTTAATCATGAAATTAACTGGACATCAGCATTAACAGGAGCTTGTGCTATTGACGCTGTTGGCGAGCCTTATCCAGATAGTACTCATGAAGTTTGTATGGCTGCAGATGCGATTCTTTTTGGAGCTATTGGTGATCCAAAATACGATAACGACCCTAAAGCAACTGTCCGCCCAGAGCAAGGTCTTCTAAAAATGCGTAAGAAATTAGGCTTATTTGCAAATGTTCGTCCAACATTCACATTTCCTTCATTAATAGATAACTCTCCACTTAAAAGAGAGCGAATTGAGGGAACCGACTTGATTATTCTTCGTGAGCTAACTGGAGGAATCTATTTTGGTGAACGTGGAAGAAAAGACAATGGGAACACTGCTTTTGATACGTGTACATATACACGTGATGAAATAATACGCCTAGCTAAACTTGGTTTTGAAATGGCCATGACAAGAAGCAAAAGACTATGCTGTGTTGATAAAGCCAATGTACTTGAAAGTTCACGTTTATGGAGAGAAACTGTGCAAGACATGGAAAAAGACTATCCAGAAGTGACTGTTAACTATGAATTTGTTGATGCTGTAGCTATGCGCCTAGTTCAATGGCCAAGCACTTACGATGTGATGATCACAGAAAATCTTTTTGGTGATATTTTAACGGATGAGGCATCAGTAATTTCGGGTTCTATGGGATTAATGCCATCCGCATCGATAGGCCTTCACACCTCTTTATTTGAGCCTATACATGGGTCATACCCTCAAGCTGCAGGCAAAGACATTGCAAATCCGCTTGCAACCGTACTTTCGGCTGCCATGATGTTTGAAGATGCATTTGGTTTAAAAGAAGAAGCCGAATTAATTCGTCAAGTGGTAAACAAATCATTAGCTGAAGGCATTGTCACTGAAGATCTTTCAGGAAAAAATAAAGCCTATAAAACTAGTGAAGTTGGCGATTGGTTAGCCAAAAATATTTAAAGAATTAGGGCTGGCCTATTTCCAAATAGGTCGGCCTTAATATTCTAAATACTTATCCACTACCACCTGCACTTTCTGCCCTTTAGCATAAATTCCAGGCCTAGGATTCATCGCAATTATCTGAACATTATCACGCTCTAATAGCAAATCTTCATAAAAACCTTTGAAGAAAATATCCTTTATTAAATATCCTTTACTGCTCCAGCTACTTTTTAGTTGTACCCATTCAGGGTAAATCATTAAGTTCTCCTTTTTTGTTTTCAATCCCATCTTTTGGCCTTCATCAGCAGATAGAACAAAGGCATTACCTAGAAGTTTTCCTGTATAAATATATGCTGGCGCTAAATATATTTGATCTGGCTTGCCCGATTCCATCAAGATTCCATCTTTTAAAATGATCATCTGATTTGAAAGTGTTAATCCATCTACAGGGTCATGTGAGACCAGAATCACTGTAATTCCAAGCTCCTCATTCAACCTTTTTAAGTCGGCACGGAATTGAGTTTTTAATAATGCATCCAGCTGACTGAAAGGCTCATCCAACAATAAAACCTCTGGCTCAGTAATAATTGCTCTTGCTAGTGCCACACGCTGCTGCTCACCCCCACTCAACTCAATGATTTTTTTATTGGCTAAATGATCAATTCTTAGAAAATTCATCATGGACTGAGCCTTCTCTTTTTTAGACTTCAAATCTTCATTTGAGAGCATGCTTTCAATATTTTCATAAACCCTCGCATAAATATTGAGGTTGAAATTTTGATTGAGCATTTTCATCGAGTCGTGGCCCGGGATTAATTTCTCTATGGGACCATGAAGAGGCTTACCTTTAAATTCAATCTCGCCCGAATCGGGCATTAAAAGTCCGTAAATTAACTTCAATAAAGTACTCTTACCACTTCCACTTTCGCCAACAATAGCAATAAAATCACCTTTTTGAATGCTAAGATTTATTGAGTTAACACCCGCTGAAGAATCCTCAGAATAATGCTTACTGATATTTTGGAGAGAAATTATAGGCTGCGACATGGATTCAAATATAATAAAAAACCCCGCCTAAGCATGATTGCAAAGGCGGGGTTCTGAAGATATTTTTTACATGCCAAATGAAATTCCGAATGCTAAGTTTTTAAAATCTGTTGGGCCCTGGCCTTCAGCAAAAACATCATTCCCGTAATATTTTACGTAAATTCCTGTTCCGCCATAACCCAATCTTGCAACGGCTCCATATCTAAAAGGATTTAAATTATAATCATCCTTAAATTTCTCTTTGCCATTTTCTTTACTCACCTGCTTTACTTTTCCATTTAACAAGAATCCAATTTCCGGCCCTATCACAAACTCAATTCTATCCCCTTTTTTAATAGGATTTGAACGAAATTGAAAAGCCAAAGGGATACGAAGATACTGGCTTGAAAAACGATTCTTCTTGAAATCAACCGACTCAGTTACATAGCTAAGGGTAGGTGCAGACTTTTGAATGGTAATATTTTGCCTTAAGCGCATGTGCGTCCAATCAAGCCCTGCAGCAGTATAAATCTTAAAATTTTTATTAAAACGGTAGCCCATTTCTAAGAAATCAAATGCAAAATTTCTAGTTTTTGAGTTATTGCGTTCTAAAAAAGAATTTGCAGGACTTAAGGTAAAACTACCATTATCAAGATAGGTACTGATACCAAAATCAAAACGGGTGGCAGTAAAATGAAGTTTGAGCTTATCTTTTGGCTTGACCTCTACTTTGTTCGTATCCTTTTTTAAATATTCTTTGTTCCTATCCTTTTTTAAATATTCATAACTGCCAATTTTAATCACTACACTTTTTTTGTATTCACTAGTAGTATCACGTGTACCCACAAGTACCGTATCCTTTGTTTGTTGTGCATTAAGGCCTGTTACTAAAAGACACAGGATGCTAAAAATTAATGTTCTTTTCATTTCAATAGATTTTACTTCTTACTTTTTATTTTTAATAGTCCCAAATTTATTCCTGACACTTCAGTGCCCTCGTCACCTTCTGTAAATTCAATCAGTTTATCTTCACGTTTATCTACTTGCGCAATCACAAAGTTTACTAGTCCACCTACCCCTCTAACCTTTCTATTTTTAATATTTGAATTAAAGTCATCTGTAGAATTTCGATCTTGATCACTGATTGATGCGCTTAATTCTGCACGACTCAAATCCGGCTGACTGAGGTCAAGAGATGATTGATCACCTGAGTACCTCGTCGGGACTTTCACTGGCTGTTTAGGCTGAATGATAATCGGTCTCTTGATTACATTCGAAGCAATAACTTCCCCAGACTGCTCTTGAGGAGCTTTTGTTTCGGGAATTACCTTCACAACTTCATTTACTAAGGTTGGTTCTGCTTTTGGCAAATCATTAGCTACTTTATTTTCCAATGACTTACTTATCAAAACCGGGACAGATTCTTGTTTGCTAATAGTATTAAAACTCTTATTTACAGCATCTTGCTCAACCACTTCCTTTTCCTCTTGAACAATTTCAGGACTACTTTGAGCAATGATTTTCTCTTCTGTTCTTGTGAACCATAGTCCGGAAGAAAGTACTACTACAATACTCGCAGCAGCCATCCAGAAGATAGAAAAAGTCCTTTTCGCTGGTTTTTTCTTATCCAAGGTATTGGAAATCTTTTCCCAAACCTCTTTTGAAGGTTCTACTTGAAGATCTTCAAAACGCTGCTGAAATAATTTATCCAATTCTTTATCCGATATGGGATGCATAATTTAAGCCCTCCATTTTAATTATTTTTTCTTTTAATATTGACCTCGCTCTTGATAACTGAGACTTTGATGCCCCTTCACTGATTCCGAGCTCGGCAGCTATTTCCTTGTGTGAGAAACCCTCAATCACGTACATATTAAATACTAATCGGTAGCCATTTGATAACTGCTGCACTAGTTTCAGCAAATCCTTCATCTCTAATCCGCTCATATCAAAAGTACTTTGAGGCTGATCATAAACCTCTTCAATATCCACTAAATTTAAGTTTCTGAGGTTTTTACGGTAAGATTCAATCGCCGTATTCACCATAATCCGTCTGATCCAACCCTCAAAAGAACCCTCCCCTCTAAATTCAGAAACCTTCTGAAAAACTTTTACAAAACCCATTTGCAAAACATCCTCCGCCTCATTCGTATCCTTTGCATAGCGCATGCAAACACCCATCATTTTTGATGAAAGTTTTTTATAGAGACTTTCCTGGGCTTTTCGATCACCCATTTTACATCCCTCAAGCAGACTATCAATCGTGTACACGTGAGTCAAATTCATATTCTTTAAAGGTAAGATGCTAAACTTTAAAAAAGAGTTGCATCCACAATAAAATAATTAAAAATTCATCATCAAAAAATGACAAAAATTCATTACATTAGTCTCATTCTGGTCTTTATGGTGCATTTTTCATTTCACCTCAAATAAATCTTATTTCATGGCATTTGTAGATTACTATCAAATTTTAGGCATTGACAAGAATGCATCCGAAAAGGAAATTAAAAATGCCTACCGAAAACAAGCAAGGAAATACCACCCCGATGTAAATCCAAATAATCAAAATGCACAAAAGAAGTTTCAGGAAGTAAATGAGGCTAATGAGGTATTGAGTGACCCCGATAAACGGAAAAAATACGATCAGTTTGGCAAGGATTGGAAACATGCTAATCAATATGAATCGGCGGGGCCAAGAAACTCTGGAAGACAGCAAGGCTATAATGGAAATTTCGGAGAGAGTGATTTCTCTGACTTTTTCAGTTCCATGTTTGGAGGTTCGGGAAGACAAGCCAATGTAAAGGGCCAGGATTTAAATGCAGAACTGCGACTTAATTTAAGGGATGTTTATAGCACGCAAAAACGGACTATCACGGTAAATGGTAAAAACATCCGACTTACAATTCCGGCAGGGGTTGAAAACGGACAAACTATAAAAATTAAGGGACATGGAGCTCCTGGAAGAAATGGTGCAACGAATGGCGATCTTTTCCTAACTTTTTTAATAAATGAAGACCCTGAATTTAAACGTAAAGGCAATGATCTTCATAAAAACAATGAAATTGATTTATACACCGCTATTTTAGGTGGTGAAATTCAAATTGAAACCCTTAATGGAAAAGTTAAGTTGAACGTAAAACCTGGCACCCAAAATGGTACAAAAGTAAAATTAAAAGGTAAAGGTTTTCCTCTTTATAAAAAGGAAAATCTTTTCGGGGATTTATACATAGAATATAGCGTTCAAATACCCATTAACTTGACGGATAAAGAAGTAGAGTTATTTACGCAATTACAGAATATACGAAAATAAAATGGGATTTGCAAGGAAAATCGGTTTAATCACCTCTCCACCCTCGGTTTCAAAAGCTTAAAAGATTGTTTATAAACCAAAAAAGAAGAATTAGAAAACTCAATCTTTCTTGTCCCAGCTGGGCGACCTAAATCCATGTAGGGTTCAAATCTAAAATCAAGGTATAGATTGGGAATTAATTGCTTCTGGTACGAATAACGAAGCATGACTAACTTTCTGTTTTTTTCCGTATGGCCAACATGATTAATATGTTGTGAAACGCTTTGATATAGGGGCATTCCATTTTGTGAAATAAAGGACATCCCATTCCAATATGTTCCCATTAAAGATCCATGATGGGTGTCAACTCCAGCATTTAAATACCAGCCATGCCCCTTGCTAAAAGCTTGAATACGGGTAAAGGAAAAATCATTGTATTTAATTAAATAGTTCTCTGTCCTAAAAGCGTTGAAAAAACCTTTCATAGGTACTTTTATCTTTAGGCCAACAGCAGAGTTTACAAATGTTTCGAGAGGATCTGGAGTCTCATCAATCTGACCTCCTTTATGATAAACGGTCAGCTGTAGCGGAATAGATAGCTGAATATTCGAACCCTTTAACAATTTATAATTGGCGGATATTCCACCTAGTACTTCCTCTTGTACCGGCGATGGCTTATAAATCATGCGCTTCCAATTAATGAAGGCATCAAAAAACAAAGATTTATTTTCAATAAGAAACTGGGTCCCATATTCAACAGGATCAGTAATTCTCTTTTCAAAATCAAAGATAGGTTCTACCATGCGATGATGGATATTCCCTTCCAAAACACCATTGATAAGCGTAGTATTACCATTTTTATATTTCACGCTAAAAAGAGGAAGGGTTCTATAAATGCCTTTAGCACCAAAATCTTTATGTAGATGTAAACCTGCTGTGACAACTAAACGAGGATGTGCAAAATAAACTAATTGAGGCTCAAGCTGAGTCCCAAAAAGTGTATAACCATCTTGAATCTTATTGAAATATTCATAGTTTCTCATAAAATTGAAACTTTGAACACTTAATTGGAGCTCCCCTGTTTTGAGGCTATCAGGGCGTATTCGATATTCTAAACTATCTGTTGAGATTTGTGCAATCGAAGTATTAAAGATACTGAGGAGCAATAAAAAAAGCAGAAATCTCTTCATTGGGGATTATAAATCAGACAAATTGTTTTTCATTTCAATAATATAAATCTAATATTAAAGAAACACAGAATCTAATTTATTTTCCTTTTAAACGATAATATTTATAAATTTTTACGGCCGACATAATCACAGCACTGAAAATAATTAGTCCCGTTAAGCCATAAATCCAATCTACCGCACTTTTCAAAATAACGGTAAACACAATGGCTACCAAAAATATGGTTGCCAATTCATTCCATAAACGTAATTGGGTGGATGTCCAAGTAAAAACCCCTTGCTTTAGCTTATTCATGATTTGTTGACACATGAAATGATAGATCAACAAACCAACAACAAAAGCAAGTTTAACCAACATCCAACTCATATTCAACAAATTGGGGTTTACCCAAATCATGCCTATGCCAGCTAATACAGAAAGCGCCATAGCTGGGGTTGTGATTATATACCAAAGCTTATGTTGCATGATCTCAAACTGAGCTTGCAAGGTTAATCTTTCAGATTCTGGGCGTTCATTAGCCTCCACATGATAGATAAATAGGCGTACAATATAAAACAAGCCTGCCATCCAGCTGACCACAAAAATGATGTGAATGGATTTTAAGTATAAATAGGCCATATCTTGCTTGCTAATAATTAAAAGCTAGGCTTTCAATTAATATCTAAATTCCTTCATTAATTCAACAGCATATTTTACATTATCAAAAGGGATATCTGGCATAATACCATGCCCCAAATTGAAAATAAAGCCATTTTCGCCACGCATACGTTCAAAAAGACGATGAATTCTTTCCTTTATCACCTTTTTATCAGCATATAAAATATGAGGATCTAAATTCCCTTGAACTGCAATTCCTGAAGGTAAAGTTCTCTTAATATCTAGTAAATCTGCATTCCAATCGATAGAAATCACATCGGGCTTTGATTCGGCCATTAAAGGTGCAAAAACGGAGCTTCCTTTGCAGAATGAGATGATTGGAATATCTTTTCTATTCAGTTTAGAGATAATTTCCGTGTTATAATTATGTGAGAATTCTTTGTAATCATCCCATGATAAAGCTAGAGCCCAACTATCAAATAATTGTAAAGCATTTACTCCTGCATCAATTTGAAGATTTAAATAATCAATAGTAACCTTTGCAATTTTAGCAAGCAATTGATGTGCTAATTCAGGATGATTATGAATCAACAGCTTAGTCAATTTAAAATCCTTTGACGATCCACCCTCAACAAGATAACTCATCACCGTAAATGGAGCGCCAGCAAAGCCAATTAAAGGAATGCTGCCATTTAACCTTTGCTGAATCACTTTTATAGCATCAGCAACGTATTGAAGTTTATCATCCACATCAGTCAAAAGTCTATCAACATCTGCTTGATTACGCACAGGATTTGCAAATTTCGGTCCCACACCTTGCGTAAAGCTCAAATCGCCACCCATCGCTTCTGCCGTTACCAATATATCTGAGAACAGAATTGCTGCATCAATACCTAAAAGGTTTACAGGCAACATGGTTACGTCTGCAGCTATTTCCGGAGTTTTACACATCTCCAGGAATGAGTATTTATTTTTTATTTCCCAATATTCGGGCATAAATCTACCTGCCTGACGCATCATCCAAACTGGAGGTCGCTCGGTACTTTTTGAAAATGCAGCCCTTAAAAATAGGCTCTCTTGAATGTTATTCGCGCTCACGTTATTTAAATTTCAGATTCAATCTTTTCGATAATATTTTTTACTCTCGCTGAGATTTTAAAGGTTTTAGCTTTCTCAACATAGGCTTTCGCCTTTTCTTTATCCTTCTTACGAAGGTTTATGTTTGCCAAATGTACCAATACAATGGCTTTATCATTTTGGTTACGTAGTGGAAAGCGACTTGCAATTTGAAAATGCTTCTCGGCCTCCTCATAATTTTGTTTATGAAGTTCTAAGTTCCCATAAATAAACTCATAAAAACCACGACGATGCCTTCCTAAACGATCAGGATCCTCTATTTCTTTCAATAAAATTTCAGCTTCTTCGTAGTTTTTGGCATGAAATTCTCGCGCTGCCATTACCACTGTTCCTTCTCTAAAATAACCCCAAATTAAGAAGCCAATCATTAAAACTACGGCCGCCGTCACTTCATAAACCTGCTGATAGATAGTCCAGAAGAGTAAAAGTACTGCAATTGCAAGAACCCAAAGTCGGGCTTTTCTAGTGAGCATTTTTAGTGGTTATCAATAAATTTATACCCAACCCCACGAATGGAATGAAAATATGTTGGATTCTTCTGATCTGGTTCAAAATATTTACGGAATGTCAGAATGAAATTATCAATAGTCCTAGTGGATGGATAAACATCATAATTCCAAACTGTTTCAAGAATCTGCTCTCTTGAAACCGCCTCATTGCGACGTTCAATTAATAATTTAAGAAGCATCGTCTCCTTTTTAGTAAGTGGAGTTATTGTTCCATCGTCACTCTTTAACTCAAATGAATTGAAATAAATGGTTTTATCTCCAATTTTATATGAATTTAATTCCTTCAGCTCATCTCCTTTAAGGCTACGCTTTACAAGATTGGCAACTCTTAAAATCAATTCTTCTAGGTTGAAAGGCTTTACCAAGTAATCGTCAGCACCTTTTTTCAAGCCCATAACACGGTCTTCGCTCGTATTTTTAGCTGTTAAAAACATAATTGGAACTTCCGAATTTTCAAGTCGAATAGTCTCAGCAACTTGGAAACCATCAATTTCGGGTAGCATCACATCAAGAATCACTAAGTTAAAGCGTTCTTCCTTGAAAACTTTTAAGGCCTTTTTACCGTCTGTAGCTGTTGAAACCTTATATCCTTCAAGTTCCAAATTTAATTTGATGGCCTCGAGAAGATGCTCTTCATCTTCTACTAGGAGTATTCTTTGTTTAATTGGCATGTGCGTTAAATATAACTTCGAAGATAGTCCCCGAAGGGTTGTTGTTTTTCACTTTAATTGTAGCTTGGTGCTTGTCAAGAACCTGCTTCACAATGAACAAGCCTAAACCTGTCCCTTTTGTTTTGCGAGTCTCTTCGCTTCCCACTCGATAAAATTTATCAAAAATACGTGATTTTTCTTGATCATTGATACCAATCCCAAAATCGGAAACAATTAAGGTTATTTGCGCACCTTTTTGTTTCAAAATTACATTCACCTCGGCACAAGGTGGAGAATATTTTACGGCATTTTCAACCAAATTGGTTACTACTGATGTAAGTGCAAATTTATCACCATTGATAAAAATCAGGGGATCAACCTTCGTTTTAATCACATGAGAACTACAGGTATGCAATTGCAAACGCTCTGCAACAGAGTTAACAAGCTGTGAAAAATTAAATTGTTCTTTAGGAAAAGTGTAGGACTTACTTTCAATTTTTGTGGCAATGAGCATATTTTCTACCAAATCATCAAGACGCTCAATATCCTTTAATGAGTTAGTTAAAAATGACTTTCGCTGATCTGCATCCAAATCTCTCTTAATAATAGTCTCCAAATACAATTTAATGGAAGCCAATGGCGATTTTAACTCATGCGTTACAGAAAGTAAAAAATTACGTTGCTGATTATGCAATTTACGTTCGCCCTTAATGGCTTTATGCATGTAAAAAGCACCAACAAGGAAAATAAATATAAAAACAGAACTTTCACCGATTATCATACCCAGACTATCAGGCTTTGCAGCAAGCAGTAACCTACCCCACCATATTACTTGAATTACGGTGTAAATAATTAGTCCATAAAATATGATAAGCGGTCTTTTCATGCTCTTTATCCCTTGAAAACAATATCCAAACTCTCAAAAATAGCACGTTTTGCCTTCTCTAGTTCAATTTTCGAGTGTGCTGATGAAACAAATCCGACTTCATAACCCGAGGGACCAAGATAAATACCTCGATTTAATAGCTCTCTATGCATGATTTTAAATTTTTCCATGCTTGCTGGATCGATATCTTCAGCACAGCTGATACTTTCCAAATCAGTAAAGGCGAACCAAAAAATAGAACCTATTGTAAAAACCTTGAATTTATAATTTTTAGCAGTTGCATAGCGTTGAATCGACTCCACAAATTCAGCGGTTTTAGCGTTCAAATCCTTGTAAAAGCTTGATTTTGATAATTCTGTAAGTTGCGCAATTCCTGCTGCCATAGCAACCGGATTTCCGGACAAGGTACCTGCTTGATAAACAGGGCCATCCGGCGAGATCATGCCCATAATCTCTTCAGAGGCGCCATACATCCCTACCGGCAATCCACCGCCAATAATTTTACCATAAGTGATAATATCTGGTTGGATATCATAATAGCCTGCAGCACCTTCAAATCCGACTCTAAATCCGGAAATAACCTCATCAAAAATTAATAATGACTTATTTTTTGTACAAATGCTACGTAAGAATTCTAAGAAATCCTTTGTCTGAAGCAATAGCCCGTTATTTGCCGGAACAGGCTCAATAATTATAGCCGCAATTTGATCTTTAAATTGATCAAATGCTTGTTCTACAGCTTGGATGTTGTTCAGTGGAATAACAATTGTTTCATCTGCCACAGATTTTGGAATTCCAGCCGATGATGTTTCACCAAAAGTAACTAATCCTGAACCTGCTTTAACCAATAATGAATCAAGGTGACCATGGTAGCAACCTTCAAATTTGATAATTTTATCGCGCTTGGTATAGCCACGTGCCAAACGAACCGCCGACATAACAGCTTCTGTTCCAGAACTCGTAAAACGAAGCTTTTTAATAAATTTATTATGCTTAAGAATTAGTTCAGCTAACTGATTTTCAAGAGCTGTAGGAGCCCCAAAACTCATACCATTCTGCATTACTTCAGTTACTTTTTCACGGACTGCAGTATTGTTATGACCCAGGATTAATGGACCCCAAGAAGCACAAAAATCAATGAATTGATTGCCATCCGCATCCCAAATAAAACAACCATCACCCTTTTGAATGAATAGTGGTGTTCCATAAACCGACTTGAAGGCTCTAACTGGCGAATTTACCCCTCCAGGGAAAAAAGTTTTTGATTTTTCATACAATTCTGCCGACTTCTCTCTAGAAATATCCGGTTTAACCGTAGAATTAACAATGGGCTCGTCCTCTGATCCTGAAAATATCTTTTTTATTGATTCTAACATTTTATTTTTTTTTCGGTTGTCAGTTATCGGTTGTCAGTTGTCAGACTAAATGGAAAATAATCATTAAATAATTATTTCAAATGCCGCTTGCCTAGTAACTTTTAACTGTCCACTTATTAATTTTCTATTTATTTCAGATGTCGTTTGACTGATAACTGTCAACTGATTAATTTCTATTTATTTAGATGTCGTTCGACTGACAACTGTCAACTGACAACCGTCAACTGCCAACTCAATTACATCCAGTTTTTCTCCAAAATATCTCTAGCATGATAAGTAATTATAATATTAGCTCCTGCTCTAGCAAAGGCGTACATATTTTCCATGACTACTTTCTGCTCATCAATCCAGCCATTTGCTGCCGCTGCTTTAACCATCGAATATTCGCCAGAAACATTATAACAAGCAACTGGCAGATTGGTGCTAGCTCTTAAACTTTGAATAACGTCTAAATAGGCCAATGCTGGCTTAACCATCAGAATATCAGCACCTTCTAGCTCATCAAGAGCAGATTCGCGCATAGTTTCACGAGGATTTCTAAAATCCATCTGATAGGCCTTTCTATCGCCCTTTCCTGGCGCAGAATCAGCAGCTTCTCTAAAAGGACCATAATAAGCTGAAGCAAATTTTATGCTATAACTCATAATGGCAGTATTTACAAAGCCATGCTGATCCAATTTTTCTCGCATAACACGAATTCGTCCATCCATCATATCCGAAGGAGCAACCATATCAGCACCTGCCTGAGCATGCGCCAATGCCATTTGAGCTAAAATATCAACAGTTTGATCATTCTGTACATAATTGTCATGAAGTATCCCACAATGACCGTGCGTAGTATATGCACAAGTACACACATCGGTAACCACGTAAATATCATCGGCAAAAGCTCTTTTTAATTCACGAACTGCATTTGCTACGATTGAGTTTTTATCAAAAGATGAACTAGCATCCTCCGTCTTTTCTTCACCAACACCAAAAAGCAACACTTTGTTTAGTCCAACTTTCAAGGATTTCTCAACATCCTTCAAAAGTGTATCAACTGAAAAATGATTAATTCCTGGCATCGCATCAATACCATGAACCACATTTTTGCCGGGAACAACAAAATAAGGATAGATGAAAATAT
>NZ_JBIIPN010000124.1:0-7638 GCF_044342615.1 Daejeonella sp.
GTGCTTCATTTAGATCTGTAATTTGTATGCTAAACACTTTTTCGGTGAAAGCACCTGCAAAATCTGTGGCTCTTAGTCTGACGCTGTAGGTATTTTTACCTTCAAAATTGGGACTATTTTTAATTTTCAATTGATTTTCATTGATGCTAAAATCGTTGTTATTAGCATCGCCTTGCCCAGCCACTAATGTGTAGGTAAAAGTATCGTTTAAGTCTTGGTCAATGGTGCTTAAAGTCCCAATTAAAGTATTGGCTGGAACATTTTCTGCGATACTATTATTAGATAGTAGTATATCCGTTGGATTTTGATTAGCCAAAATCTCCAATAGCACCGCAGTACCTGCTTTTAGGTCAATTTTGTACGTTGAAGTATTTCCAATATTTTCAGGTGAGATAATTAGGTTATTAGCCGCCTTAATTTCCCCTGAGTTTAAATCAATTTTCTGTCCCCCTAATGTGACATTACTAGTATCTGCAATACCACCATTGGCTTCTAGCAAGGTGTATTTTGCTGCCTGGATTCTTTTATCTAATGAAATTTCTATTGGAGTAATGCTTTGATCATTTATACTAGTACCACGATTAATCAGCATAATTCTTGTGTTTTGATTTTTATCTTTAGTGGCCCAAATTTTAATTTGATCAGGATTTACCGTTGTTGTAAAATTGACTGGTAATAATTTTGAGGAGTTGGGTACTGCTCTAGCAAACATCAACATGCCATAATAAATGGGCCTGACCCAAACTTTATTTCCCGATTTGAGTAAATCAGATCTATATTCAAATGGGGAATAGCATGTTTTGCTTCCTCCTTCTGTGGCTATATTAACCCCTGAAGCTCCTCCTTTCGCCAATTCATACATCAGATCAATTACCCAAAGTGCTGCTCCAAAGCTATTACTAGAACCATAATTGCCACCGGCAGCAATCGTATTTATTTCACCCATTCTTAGCTTTTTATTTTTCTGGGAAGCGGCATTAATACTAGTAATTATTCCGTCAGCAACCCCTTTGGTATATTTATCCAATAAAAATTTATTAAGATAGCTTGTAGTATTTGTGCTTATATTGTTATTTCCAAGTGGGTAATCGTGATAGGTTAAGGTTGATAAATTTGTTCCTTGATCTAAAAAATTGCCAATATCATCTACCCATGATCCAGTATTTGTTTTAGCTAGAGCAGGAGCAGCAGCTTGTCCATAATTTTTAATGGCATCTGCTAAATAATTATACTCTTGTAAATATTGGGTCAGTCCATATCCATTAAGTCTCCTCGAATTACTTATAAAAGCATCAGGTTCATTACCAATTTCAAATTCTAAGCTACTAGGAGAAATGAGTGTAGATTTTGAGACCTTAGCCATGTCAATTGTGCGATTTTTATCAATCACAGAACTATTAATTCCCAAAATACAGGGCACAGCAAAACTTAGGGAGCTAAAAAATCCTTGGAAATTATCTAGATCTGTTTGATCAATCACTGTGCTAAAAACTGGAGTTGTGGTTGGGAAATAGTTTAGTGGGATATCGTTAGGGTTGTTATTCCAATTTTGGGGTGCGTTTGGGAAATTACTTGCATTCCTCCAATAGCTATTGTTTGCGCCTATAATTCTGACACTGGGTTTTTGCAAATTCTTAAAATTTTCAAATAGCTGCACGGATATGGCTCTTGTATTGCTACCGTTGTAGTTGGTGCTAAAATATTGGGAAGAGTAAGCAGGATTAAAAGAAAAGCCTACAAAAGAATCATCAATTTGTTTGCCTAAAATAGATTCATTAATTATAACTTTTGTTTGCGCCAGCAAATAACCATTGCCAATTATGCCGAAAAACAATGTCCAAATAGCTCTGCTGTATATTTTCATTCTTTTTTAAACTCAATAGCTTGAGAATTTAAATTTAGTGATTAAAGTAACTCAGTATCTACCTTTTTTAGCTAGAAAGCTTGTTAAACTAGTCATGAAAGCTTTTTTCATCTCATTTTATGCCTCTAATTCATTCTGATTAGTTAAAAAAACGTTTTCGTAGATTTTTCTTAAAAATCTTTTGATAAAAGAGCCTAAAGTTCTAGCAGCTGAAAATTTTAGATAGTTTTATTAATTATAATTTAATGAGATTACACATAGCACTTATTAATTGATTAATAAAGATGCTGTAGTTTTTAAAATTATTACCATCATTTTTAGTAAAACGATTATTTAAAAAGCAAATAGTAGATAAACAGAAGAATGAAAAAAACTTTTAAAAAACGTGTATTACCCTTGATAATTCTACTTGTTTTTTGTGGCATTAGTCCGCTTTTCTCACAAATTATCAAAGTTAGTGGGGTTGTAAAAGATGTCAGTGGCGAAACGCTGCCAGGTGTGAATGTTAACGTTAAAGGAGGCACTAAAGTTGCTGTCACTGATATAAACGGTAAATATCAGATAGATGTACCTGATGCACAAGCTGTGTTGGTATTTACTTACATTGGTTATCTAAGTCAGGAACGTGTTGTAGGTAAAAATACAAGTATATCAGTCACTTTATCTGTTGAATCAAAAAGCCTTAGTGAGGTAGTGGTTATTGGATATGGTGAGGTTGCTCGTAGAGACCTAACAGGTTCAGTTGCCTCAGTTAAAATGAATGAATTACAGAAGGCCCCTGTTAGATCATTTGAGGAAGCGCTTGCAGGGCGTTTAGCTGGTGTGAATGTTACCTCATCAGATGGACAGCCTGGTTCAGCTATTAACATTGTAATTCGAGGGAATAATTCAGTTACCCAAGATAACTCTCCTTTATATGTAATAGATGGTTTCCCTATCGAAGGACCAGAAAACAATAGTTTAGATCCAAACGATATTGAGTCTATAGAAGTGTTAAAAGATGCATCTGCAACCGCAATTTATGGTGCTCGTGGTGCTAATGGGGTCATTTTAATTACTACCAAAAGAGGTAAGGAAGGAAAATCGGTTATCACATACAATGGCTCATATGGCACTCAAGAAATTTTACAGCGTATGGAAGTGTTGGGAGCTTATGATTATATCACTTACCAGATTGCTAGAAATGGCAATGCTGCAGGCAATATTTATATTGGTCCGGCAACTCCTCAAAACGGCTGGACAAGCGATCGTACATTAGATTATTATAAAGATGTAGCGGGCATTGATTGGCAGGATAAAATTTTTAGAATTAGCCCTATGGCTAGTCATTCTCTATCCTTGAGTGGAGGTACAAAAGATACAAAATATTCCATTTCTGGATCCATGTTAAAGCAGGATGGAGTAATTATTAACTCGGGCTACGACCGTAAGCAAGGTAAGTTTACACTTGATCAAAACTTTAATCCTAATTTAAAAGTTGGTATAACTACCAATTATAGTTTACTTACTGGTTATGGGACTATTCCATCGCAATTAAATGGTTCCGATAATCGTACTAGCTTGTTAAATAGTGCTTGGGGCTATCGTCCAATCACGCAGGGAAGTTTAGCAGATCTAGAAGAGGAAGATACAGATGAATTGTTTGATCCTACTTCAGCTAATGGATTGTTCAATCCAGTTACATCGGCCCTCAATCAATTGAGAAATCGTAAAAGCACCGTTCTTACTTCTAATGCTTACGCAGAATATAAATTCTGGAATAATTTTAAATTGAGAATTACAGGAGGTATTACTCAACAAACCAATAAAAACGAGAATTTCAACAATTCTAAAACCCGTTCGGCGAGTCCAAATACAGTTTCAGGAAGAATTAATGGTGTAAATGGATCTATTGATGTGATTGAGCGTAATAGCTATCTCAATGAAAACACCTTAAATTATTCTAAACGATTCAATAAAAACCATAAGTTGGACGTCCTTGCAGGATTTACCATTCAAGGTTCTAAATACAATGCAACCGGAATTAGCGCCACATTTATACCTAACGAAAGTTTAGGTTTAAGTGGTATTGATGAAGGAATACCTGGTTTCATGACTTCTGAACTTTCTGAAAATAAATTGGCTTCTTTTCTAGGCCGTGTTAATTATAATTTTAAATCTAAATATCTATTTACAGCCTCTGTACGATCAGATGGTTCATCCAAATTTGCTGCAGAAAATCGTTGGAGTTATTTCCCATCAGGCTCTTTTGCATGGCAATTGGGTAATGAGCCATTCATGAAAAATCTTAAATTTATTTCTGAGGCTAAACTGCGTACAAGTTATGGTGTGACTGGAAATAACCGAGTTTCTGATTTTGCCTCTCTTCCTAAACTGAGTTTGCAGGCTATCAGTGCAAACGTAACTCCTTACTATCCTTTCAATAATTCATTAAGCAACGGTGCTTGGCCATCTGATTTAGGGAATAATTTATTAAAGTGGGAGACTACGGAACAGAGTAATATCGGTTTAGACTTAGGCTTATTCAATAATCGTGTATCTATAGAGTTTGATGCTTATCGCAAAGTAACCCGCGATTTATTGTTAGATGCTAAATTGCCTCCAAGCATGGGTTATTCGAGCGCATTTAAAAATATTGGAAGAGTTAGAAACCAAGGTTTAGAATTTACCTTAAATACAGTTAATGTTGATTCAAAGAATTTTAAATGGAATTCCAATTTTAATATCTCATTCAATAGAAACGAAATTTTAGGCTTAACAGAGAATCAAAGCTCATTATTAACCCTTGTAAATTGGGATAATCAAAGTAATCCTAAATGGCGTGATATTCCAGCATACATCGCTAAAGTCAATCAGCCAATTGCTCAGTTTTATGGTTATATCTGGCAAGGAAACTATCAATTGAGCGACTTCAATGAAACTAGTCCCGGGGTTTATGCACTTAAAAGTGGTATTGCAACCTACGACTCAAATGTTAGACCAGGCTGGATCAAGTACGAAGATATTAACGGTGATGGAGTAATAGATAGTAAGGATCTTACTGTAATCGGAAATCCTAACCCTGATTTTATCGGTGGTTTCTCCAATAATTTTAGGTACAAAGGATTTGATTTGAACGTATTTATGCAGTTTTCATACGGTGGCGAGGCACTTAATGCCAATCGCTTACAATTTGAAGGTGGTAATGGTACGGCAACGCAAAATCAATTTGCAACAGTAAAAGATGCTTGGTCTCTCGAAAATCAAAATAATACGATGTTTAGGGTTGGTGGGCAAGGTCCTCGTGCTTACTCAAGTCGTGTTATTGAAGATGCTTCTTTCATAAGATTAAAAACGGTTTCCTTCGGATATAATTTGCCTAGTAAATATCTAGATAAGATCAATCTTAAGAGTTTAAGAATTTATGCATCAGCTCAGAATTTATATACCTGGACAAAATATTCAGGTTTAGATCCTGAGGTTTCAACCTTTAGCTCAGCCCTTTCACCAGGCTTTGATTATTCAGTTTATCCACGTGCCAAAACCATCACTTTTGGCTTAAATGTTTCATTATAATTATATGGTATCAATTATGAAAAAGTTAAGATATATTTTTTTGAGTTTGGTGCTGTTGACTGCTGGCTCATGCAAGAAATACCTAGAGACTGTCCCACAAGACTTTATCTCTCCAGTAAATTATTATAGTAGCGAGCAGGATTTAAATACAGCACTTGCAGGCGTTTATGATGCTTTTGCTCAAGATGGGACTTATGCTCGTAATTTGGCACTCGAATTAACGAGTGGTACGGATGAAAGTTTCCGTAAACGCGATGATGCAACCATTTTTGTGCATAAATACAATCATGATGCTAGCGAAACTCAGTTAGGAGCTACATGGAAACAACTTTATGATGCAATAAACAGAGCAAACTTACTCCTTGCAAATGTGGATAAGCCTGCTATGGATGTAGCGAAAAGGAATAATATCAAAGGCCAAGCTTTGTTCTTAAGAGCACATGCCTATTTCTTATTGGTGAGTTTATGGGGTGATGTTCCCTTAATTATTGAGCCAGTTACTTCGGCAGTAGAAGTAAATAGAGCTAGAACCGCATCAGCAACAGTTTATGCTAAAATTTTAGAGGATATGACTGCTGCTGAAGGTATGGTGAATGCATTTGCCCACCCAGGTACTATTTCTAAGTCGGCAGTGCAAGGTATTTTAGCCCGCGTTTGCTTAAAAATGGCAGGATTCCCTTTAAATGATGTTTCTAAATATGCACTCGCAAAATCATGGGCCGAAAAGGTAATATTATCAGGAGTTCATAAGCTTCACCCAGACTATAAGCAAATATTCATTAATCAATCGGCTGATTTATACGATCTTACCTCAAAAGAAACGATCTGGGAAATTGAGTTTTTTGGTAATAATGTTGGAACTACCAAAGAGGGTGGCCGACATGTAAATCAGCAAGCCATTAGATTTACAGGTGCTGATGCAGGTTTGGGTACTGCCGGTTATGGATATGCCGCTATAGCACCTACTGCTACATTATTTAAAAGGTACGGTACTGCCACTACATTAACTGATGTGAGAAGAGATTGGAATATTGCTCCATTTAGATATACTTCTAATACCAACTCAACGCCGGTTAATCATGCAGTAACAGAATTTTATAATCGTGATTCTGCAAAATGGAGAAGACAATATGAAGTGGTGATTCCAAAAAGTGCTGATTGGTCGCCAACTAATTTCCCAATGCTTCGCTACGCGGATGTATTATTGATGTATGCCGAGGCCGAGAATGAGCTTAACGGACCATCAGCTCTTGCTTTACAGAATTTTAATGCGGTAAGATCACGTGCTTTAGCATCTACTACCTATCCTATTATTGATGCTGCTAATCCCTTGGCAGATGTTAGAGTAGATTCAAAAGAAAACTTTAGAAATGCAATTATGGGTGAGAGAGCTCGTGAATTAGCATTTGAGGGATTAAGGAAAATGGATTTAATTCGCTGGAAAGTTCTTATTCCAGTGTTAAAAGCTGTAGAAGCAGATATAAAAACATCTGCGTCAACTGCCTTAAAGTATAGCGCAATTGCTTATACAAACGCTGCGGAAAAACATTATTTATTGCCCATTCCAACGCTTGAATTATCTCTAAATAAGAGTATGACACAAAATCCTGGTTGGTTTTAATCGAATTTGAAATATGAAATATTTAAGACACCTATTCTTAGTAGCAGTATTATTTATGCTGAATGCTTGTCAAAAAAATGAAGTTTTTGAGCCTGCTTATGATGCGGCATCAGAAATTCCCTTTTGGGATAGTCATTTCTATGCTGTAAAAAACAGTGAAGTGAAATTCCTTTTTGATGGTGATGCCGATTTTATCACCTTCTATTCTGGAGAACCTGGCAAGGAGTATCGTTATAAAGATCGTACTACTCTAGCTAATGGTACCGCTACCACGCCCGATAAAGGAACAGCCATAAAAAGTTTTTCAGATAATAAACTGGAAAGCTTTAGTTATAAGTATAGCACAGCAGGTGCTTATACTGCCACTTTTGTAGCGACAAACCGCACAAGCTATGGTCCAGCTAAAACAGTGGTGGTTAGTATACCGGTGACGATAATAAATTAATACTAAGACATTATTTTTTAATTTAAATTAAAAATAAATCCAAATGAGAAAATATATACCTCAGGATATTAAAGCAAAAACCTTTTTTCCTTCTTTTTTTATTGCTTTACTGTTAATTATTGCTTCAAAACAAGTTAATGCGCAAGCAGCCTT
>NZ_JBIIPN010000125.1:0-7549 GCF_044342615.1 Daejeonella sp.
AAATAAATAATTTATATTAAATTATCCATTTGAAAAATTATTATGAATTTCATTAGACATCTGGGCTGGTGTCTCTGAAAACGAAATATCCCAAATACTTAAAAGGAAAAAAAACTGTCCGCTAGATTTTAGCACAGCGGTATCTCTTCAATTTCAAAAGGAATGAATAATACTATTTTAAAAAGAATGGTGGGGATAAAAAAAGACGATACTTTAAATAGATATGCAAACCTATCCGAACAAGTAATTGTTGAGGAAGTGAAAAATAAAAATCCAAAATCAATTAGGAATTCGAAAAAATAATTTGTTTAATTTGTATGTATTATATTTACTCAGTTGAACTGATAAATGCCATTTTTAAAAATAAATGACTAACTACTTTTGAGGAAATTTTTCACTGACAAAGTATATCAATGTGTACGGTAAACTAAATAATTATTGATTTGTGCAAAATTAATCTAAGAATATCATGAAATTATTGCCTTCAGAATATAAAATAAATACACCGACAGAGAGATGGGCGATCACTCTGACTAATTATCGTCTAAAAATTAAAGAAGAAAATGGAAAATTTTCAAACGAAACAAGTATATTTTTAGAACACATAAGTTCAATTGAAAAAAAGCATTTTAGATACAAATTTTTATTTTGGCCAATAGCAATATTTCTTCTTTCCATTCCTGCAATGGTCTTAGATTATAAATTTAAGCTTGGAAGAGGTGAACTAATATTTATATCAATTATGGCAGGTATTTCAGTGTTATTAATAATTTTTTACTATGGCACTCAAAAAACATTTCTAAGTTTTATATCCGATAGTGGTTCTAAAATTAAAATAGAAATCAAAGGAAGTTCAAATGAATCAATTGAAGATCTAATTTATGAAGTTTCAATTGCGAAAATGAATAGAATTAATGAATTATATAAATTTGAAAAAATAATTTCAAACTAATTGTACGTTTAGGGAATATTTTAATTAGAAATTAAAGGGAGATTTTTTCTTTATATAGACACTTGAGTTCACATTTTCTATTAAATTTTAATCTCACTATCTATATCTATCCACAATTTTACTGCAAAATTAAGTCTTACTATATATTTATTCCCCACTGTCCGTAGAGTTTAGCGCAGCGGACTCTACGGATTATTCAATGTCAGGAGTCTTCAGACTCCTCCTTGTCCGGAGAGTTTAGCCTAGCGCCTCTCCGGATTGGCAAATCAGGAGGTTCTCCAGACTCCTCTGATCTACAATTTAAAGCTTAAGGGAAACGCATTTAGTGGTTTTATTTGGGAATATGGGCAATTTTTAGTATATTCTTTCTTATAATCCATGCTTTAAGGCCATTAAATAATAATCTACGCTGATCCGCTAAATCTGCGGGAGCTATCTTTTGTCGCCCGCAGATTTACGCGAATTTTCGAAGTTAATTTCGGAAATATAGCATAGAAAAAAGATTTGTTTTTTGTGAAAAAATTCTCTCTAAAAGGCGTAAAGAGGCATTTATTGTCAAAATTAATCCTGAAGGTAATTAATTTAAAAGTCGAATGATTTTGTGTTATCACCAGCCATTCGCCTCATATCTCCAATTGTAATAGTAAACCTATAATAAGGCTTTGGCTTATTGATTCCAGATAAAGCATCATCGAAAAGTAATAATATTTTATTAGGGTCTACTTTCTCACAATGCACAATTGCATATTCATTCCCCTTTAAAAAAGTAAAATCACATTTATTTTCAAAATAATCTAACCTAGATTCAACCATATTCGACTCCCAGGCTCCACTATAACTAAACTTACCATCTTCTTTAAAGCCTTTTGCGGCTTTTTGATTTATATAATAACTAATTAGTTTACTCACAGATTTAACATCAAAGGACATCCCACTCATAATTATTTCTTTAGGTTTCCCGCTTGTATTTAATACTTTATCCAAAGTACAAGTTTCACTTCCTCCTGGAAAATAAATGGTTGTGCTACTTATATTTTTATATTTTAAATACAGTCTGTCAATCTCAAGTTGGACACTAGGCTTTTTTTGTTGAGAAAATGTAGATAATGAAAATAGCATTATTGTACACAATTTAAAAAGTATTTTAGACATCGATTTCCTAATTTCTAGTTGATTTAAAAATGAATTAAAACTTAATGACCAATCTACTAAACTTCTTTTTAACTTTAAGGGTAACTAAACCTAATAATGAAATACTCAACTCTTTTTTTGCTATTAATTTGTTCATCTCTGAGTTTAAAGGCCCAAAGAATTTCTTTTGAAAATCTAAAGGAATTAATAGAAACAGACTCATTAAGTACATTTAAAATTCTATCAGATAAAGGGTGGGTCTTTGAGCGAATTAAAAATAGTGAGAAATATAAAACTTTTATATGGTACTTTGATGGGCATCTAAACAATCCCTCAAATAATAAGGGAATCGTTGCTCAATATTGGTTTCAAAGGGCGTATTCAAAGACATCAAAATATCAAAGTGTTGACTATATCATGAATGAATCTGATTATAAGTTTCTGGTTGCAGAGTTGGGAAATATTCCTATAAAAGAGCTTAAAAGAGGAAATTTAAGTGATAAACTTTTTATTACATACACTGATGGAAAATACATTTTCGATCTAATAGACTATCAATTGGAAAGTAAAAAGTATGGAATTATTATAAGTAAAAATGATTGAACTTTAAATAGCTCTATTGGAATCTTAAACTGTTAATGTAGTATTTAATAAATTAATACGAATACGTTGAACGGAGTACTGTTCTTTAGCCAATTCCACAAACAAGCCCACTGTCCGCAGAGTTTAGCGCAGCGGACTCTACGGATTATTCAATGTCAGGAGTCTTCTGACTCCCCTTACCTTCCAAAAATTTTACCCCAAATCCACCCCAAAATGCAAAAAGCCCATAAAATTACGCTTATGGGCTTTATTGCGGACCGGACGGGAACGAACCCGTCCCCAACACTGTTGGGGATGACAGGGTGGCATTCCCTTCCTCTTAATTCCAAAAAATTCACCCCAATCCACCCCAAAATGCAAAAAACCCCCAGAACTTTACGTTTGGGGGCTTTATTGCGGACCGGACGGGACTCGAACCCGCGACCTCCGCCGTGACAGGGCGGCATTCTAACCAACTGAACTACCGGTCCGTTTGACTAGATTTATCTCCTCTAAAGGTTAATCCTGTCTTAACAGGAAAGATAAGTATTTTTTGTGATCCCGCTGGGATTCGAACCCAGGACCACTACATTAAAAGTGTAATGCTCTACCAGCTGAGCTACGGAATCATCCTTTTTTGATTAACGTTTAACCGTTTTTCTTAAAAGTGAGGCAAATATACGGGAATAACCTATATAGTGCAAATAATAAAAAGTTTAATTTTAGATATAATCGTAAACAGCTGTTTTTCAATTATTAACATTCTGAGAATGTTTAAAATTAGGCCGAAAAACAAGGAATTTTCTATGCAATTGATCCCTCTTTCATCTTTTCAGCGTTCTCCGCCAACTGTAATTGATCAATAACTTCCTGAATATCGCCATTCATCACATTCGGAAGATTATAAATTGTTAAACCTATACGATGCTCTGTAACTCTTCCTTGCGGATAATTATAAGTACGAATTTTCGCAGATCTATCACCTGTAGCAACCATCGTCTTACGCTTTTTGGAAGTCTCCTCCAACATCTTAGCGTGCTCCAACTCATAAACTCTACTACGTAATACCCCAAATGCCTTATCAAAATTCTTTAATTGGGATTTCTGATCCTGACACTGCGCTACAATACCTGTCGGTATATGCGTTAAGCGTACGGCTGAGTAGGTCGTATTCACCGACTGACCACCAGGACCAGATGAACAGAATAAATCCTTACGCACATCATTCATGCTAATCTGAACGTCAAACTCATCCGCCTCTGGCAAAACAACTACCGAAGCAGCTGAAGTATGTACCCTTCCGGCAGTCTCTGTATCTGGTACTCGCTGTACGCGATGCACTCCCGACTCATACTTCAATTGCCCATAAGCATCTTCACCATTCACATTAAACACAACCTCTTTATAACCACCAGCAGTACCTTCAGTTACATCAACCACCTCCATGCGCCAGCCCTTACGTTCGCAAAAACGAGTGTACATTCGGTATAAATCGCCAGCAAAAAGTGCCGCCTCATCTCCTCCAGTACCACCACGGATCTCTACAATGGCATTCTTCCCATCTTCTGGGTCTTGTGGTATCAACATCACACGAATCTTCTCCTCTAATTGCTCCTGCTGCGGAATAAGTTCATCCAGCTCCATCTTCGCCATCTCACGCAACTCATCATCCTTCTCATTAGCAAGCAATTCTTTATTTGCCTCAATATTGCTGATTACATTGCTGTAAATTTTGTACTCATCAACAATTTTGGTGAGGTCTTTATATTCCTTATTCAGCTGGGCAAAACGCTTCATATCGCTCATCGTTGCCGGATTGCTTAACTCGCGCTCCACTTCTTGCCAGCGTTCTTTAATATATTCTAGTTTCTGTAACATAAATTTAATTGAAATAGCCTCTTTTAAAGCTTATACATGAGGCTTTAAATTGGGCATACAAAAATACGGCTTTTTTGGATAATAATGGAAGTTTATACGTAATCAGGAATGAGTATCAATTAGAAGGCTCTAATTAGTTGGTAGTTGTCAGTTGGTAGTTATCAGTTGTCAGGCTGGGTGGAGATGATTGGGAGGTAAATAATGAACTTCCTTGTTAATTGGGTTCTGTCCTTATTCCTTGCTCCTTATTCTTTTCTCTAATTAGTTGGTTAGACTAACGACATCTTTACCCGGTGGCTGAGGTTCTCGAAGCCGGGGAAAGAGTTGGCTTTGGCTTTATCCCTTATCAGGCTTCTCAAAATAACGAAGCTCCAAATTTTCGCCATCAAATACAGCGTAAGAATTGAAATTAATCCACTCACCTAAATTTATGTATTTGCTTCCGCCAAGCGGGATATCAAGTGGCAAATGGCGATGCCCAAAAATCAAATAATCGAAATGCTCCTTTGTTAGTAGTTCTTTAGAATAAGTCACCAACCACTCCTCCGAAATATCTCTAAATTCTTCCTTTTTATTGTTCTGAAGCCTGCTTTTCATCGACCATCTAGTAGCAATCCCTACACCCAAATTGGGATGGATTCTAGCAAAAAACCATTGACAAAATTTGCTTCTGAAGATTTTTTTTAGTATCTTATATTGTGTATCCCCTGGTCCAAGTCCATCACCATGGTGTAAATAGAACTTTTTCCCACCTCTTTCTATAATCAGCTCATCCGAAATAATCTGAACACCGAGCTCCTTCTTGAAATAGTCGAACATCCACATATCATGATTGCCCTTGAAAAAGAAAACAGGTATACCTGAATCAACAATTTCGGCAATTTTTCCTTGAAATCGAATAAATCCCTTCGGAATTACCGAGCCATATTCAAACCAAAAATCAAAAACATCGCCAAGCAGGTATATTTCACTGGCCTCATGCTTAATCTGATCGAGCCAACTCACAACTAGATTCTCACGCTCACGACTCGTATTATAATCGGGTACACCAAAATGAAAATCGGAAGCAAAAAATATTTTCTTTGTTGACATCGTTTCAAAAATACATAATTTTTAATTTAAGAGACCGTCCACCTTAATTAGTGTAAAAAATTAATTAAAAATGACCAATTGTGGGATGCATTTCTCTATTTTAGCAATAAACAAATTATAAATCCAGTGAAAAGATTAAATCAAACAATGCTCGCAATTGCTGTGTTGATCAGTCCACTTAGTGGAATAGCGCAACATACCAGTCCACCTAATAAATCCATGAACTATCCTAAAACCCAAAAAATCGATGTTTCGGATACTTATTTCGGAACTAAAATAAATGACTCCTACCGTTGGCTTGAAGATGATCGTTCTACAGAAACCAATGATTGGGTAGAGGCTCAAAATAAAGTAACTCAGGGCTATTTATCGAATATCCCCTTTAAGAATGCAATTAAAAAACGCTTAGAAACACTTTGGAATTACGAAAAGTTTACTGCTCCTTTTAAAGAGGGTGCATACACTTATTTCTATAAAAATGATGGTTTACAGAATCAGTACGTGCTTTATCGTCAAACCGACAAAACGAAAGCTGAGGTTTTCTTAGATCCTAATACGTTCTCAAAAGATGCAACAACATCTCTTGCCGGAATTGAGTTTACAAAAGATGGCAGCCATGTTGCCTATCAAATTTCAGAAGGTGGATCGGATTGGAGAAAGGTTATCGTATTAAAAACAGCTGATAAATCTGTTGTTGGTGATACCTTAATTGATGTGAAATTCTCAGGACTTTCATGGAAAGGAAATGAAGGTTTTTACTACAGCAGCTATGATAAACCTAAAGAAGGTAGTCAGCTTTCTGGCTTAACTCAGTACCATAAATTATTTTATCATAAAATTGGTACCTCTCAAAAGGAGGATGTATTGATTTTTGGTGGTGATCAAACGCCGCGTAGATATATTAATGGTGGCTTAACCGACGACCAGCGCTTTTTAGTGATTACTGCCGCAGTTTCTACTACTGGAAACGAGCTTTATATCCAAGATTTATCAAAACCTGGAAGTCCGATTACTCAAATAGTTAATGACTTCAAAAACGATCATTCTATCATTGATAATCAAGGAAGTAAATTGTTTATTTATACCAATTACAAAGCTCCAAACTATAGAGTGGTAACGGTTGATGCTACTAACCCGGCACCTGAAAACTGGAAAGATTTTATTCCGGAAACTGATAACGTACTCGAAGCGAGTACCGCAGGAGGCAAGTTTTTTGCGAATTACCTGAAGGATGCTACCTCTTTGGTGTTGCAATACGATATGGATGGCAACCTCGAAAGAACGGTAACGCTACCAGGTGTGGGAACTGCAAGTGGATTTAGTGCTAAAAAGTCTGAAAGAGAGCTTTATTACACCTTTACATCCTATATCTATCCACCAACAATATTTAAATACAGCATTGCTACGGGTCAGTCGATTGAATATAAAAAATCAGGTGTGCAATTTGATCCTTCACAATATGTTTCTAAACAGGTGTTTTATACTTCAAAAGATGGGACAAAAGTGCCGATGATCATCACCCACAAAAAAGGAATTGAGATGAATGGTAAAAACCCAACGCTATTATATGGTTATGGTGGTTTTAGCGTGAGCTTAACTCCAGCATTTAGTACTTCAAATATTATTTTATTGGAGCAAGGGGGAATTTATGCCGTTCCAAACCTACGCGGTGGTGGTGAATATGGTGAGAAATGGCACCTTGCTGGGACTAAAATGCAAAAGCAAAATGTTTTTGATGATTTTATCGCTGCCTCGGAATACCTAATCAACAATAAATATACTTCTAAAGAGTATTTAGCAATTTCTGGCGGATCAAACGGTGGTTTATTGGTTGCTGCAACTATGGCTCAGCGCCCAGAATTGTTTAAAGTAGCTTTCCCAGCTGTTGGAGTACTAGACATGCTTCGATATAAT
>NZ_JBIIPN010000126.1:0-7436 GCF_044342615.1 Daejeonella sp.
TCAGAATATTGGTCTTCTTATGACTATCAATATCTTGTTTTTTTATAAAGTAGAGTGAAATCAGCAGTAATACACTACACGTTCCGTTAACTATTGCGTTGAATTTAGGGAGGAAAAATACCCATTCAGGAATAGCTGTTTTATCTGGGAAAATATTGAGCACATTACTTTGAAGAATAATTACTACAATCAGCACAAAAACTGAGATTCCTACAATTAGCTTTGAGATAAATTTATCGTTCATAGATTCAACAATAAGTAAAATTTAACGGGTTTTAATAGATCTTAATTCTTCAGTAATCAAAAGTTTAATTTCATCAATAAGCAGGTTCACCTGTTCTGGTCCGCGACTTGAATCGTAGTAACCTCTAATTCTCTTTTGTGGATCTAGAAGAATTAACATTGGTGTATGGATAATTTCTTTCCTATTAATAGTGTCTTGAATTACATCTACAAGAAAATCATTTTTGGCAATGGAAAAGATGAGGTCTTTATCTCCACTTACAAAATCCCATTTTTTATTTTCTGATACAAAGGGCTTACTGTATTCAGCTAGCACTGATGGTGTATCATTATCGGGATCTACACTAATAGAAATGAAACGCATAAGTCTATTATTTTTATAAACTTTAGCGACTCTTGCCAATTCATTGTTCATATTCCTACAAAAAACTGGACACTTAGTATAGAAAAAATTAACAACAGTAATTTGGTTACTATCAGATGGGAATTTTACTGTATCGGAATTTTGATTTAAGAAATTAAAATCACGAATAACATGGTAAATAGTATCAGGTACTTGTTTCCGACGTTTTAAAGTGAAGGTTTTGGCAACCTGCTTTTCACCATAGATTGGTAAGGGGCGGTATCGATTGACACCTTTCTCTTTTAGGAGATAGTAAACAGTTCCTGGTACTGCTAACAGAATTAACAGTACCAGAATCTTTTTAAGGGGAAATGAGGGCAAACTCATTAATTCATTTGAACAAATTGGTAAGATCCTTCAATTAACATTAATACAATGAAGTAAATAATAAAAATCAAAGAAACAGTAATCCCAGTCTTTAAAGCAAATTTCTCAAATTTCAGGTGCATAAAATATGCAACAATATAAAATGCTTTAACGAGTGTTAATACGATATAGATAAAATTACCCATTCCGTGTCCCATTAATCCCTGAGGTATCATATAAAGAGCTATAAAAAACTCAATAGCAGTTATACCTAATAGGTAAAAGAAAACTTGCCAGATCTTTTTCTTGCTCATTCCCTCATGCTCTGAAGCATGCTCGTGATTTGTGTGTTCTGCTGACATTATATATCGATTATCAGGATTTTAAACTAAATAGAAAAATGTAAATACGAATACCCAAACAAGGTCTACAAAGTGCCAGTAAAGACCAACTTTTTCAACCATTAGGTAGCTGCCACTCTTTTGAAAAACATTGGCCAATACCATGAATAAGATGATGACATTTATTAGAACACCAGTAAATACGTGGAATCCGTGGAATCCAGTTATCGTAAAGAAGAGATTCGAAAACTGAAGAGCACCAACAGTGTCAACACCTGTATAAGATGCAGGAAATGCGCCCCACCAATATCCTTCATGGTGTAAGTGAGACCATTCTAATGCTTGGCAACCTAAGAACATGAAACCACCGATAATGGTTGCAATCATCCACCAAACAACTTCCTTCTTTGAATTACGGTGACCTGCTTCAACGGCAAGAACCATTGTTACAGAGCTCATAATAAGGATAAAAGTCATAATTCCGACAAAAACAAGCGGATATCCATGATCAGCTACACCCGGAATTGATTGGAAAACCACATCAGGATCGGGCCAGCTAATTTTACTGAAGCGTTGCGCTCCATAATAAATTAGAAATGCTGAAAATGTAAAGGCGTCTGACAAAAGGAAAAACCACATCATTAGTTTTCCATATTCTACAGAAAAAGGCGACTTGCCGCCACTCCAGGCGTCAGTTTTTAGTTCATCTAGTTTTGATACAGTAGTACTCATTTAAACTATGGTATATTGATTTATTATTGATTCAAAAGTAAGAAAACATATAGATAAATCCATAAGATATCTATAAAATGCCAAAAAATGGATGTTACTTCCATACGAAATATATTACGTACTTGAGGAATATTGCGGATTTTGCCTATAAATGCATAAATCAGCATAAATATTCCGGCAACAATATGAAGTAAGTGGGCACCAGAAAAAACGTAAATAAAAGACTGAGAGGCATTATAATTAACAAAATAGGCTCCAGAGTCATATAGTGATTGCCAAGCAGAGTATTGGCTAAAGAAAAATGCTAGTGCGAGTAAAATAGTTAGTCCTATGTATAATTTTTGATTAGCAAATTGTAATTTCTTTGCAGACAAATAGGCCATATGCATTGTAAAGCTACTTATTAATATGAGAAGCGTGCTATACATAAATTGCTTAGGAAGTAAAACCTTGATGCCACGTTCAACGTTTCCTTCGGTATAGACGATGAAACCACTAGTTAAAGCAGCAAACATCATAAAAGAAGAAATTATAAACAGCCACATTAAAAACTTTCTTGCTTTAAAATTCTGTCTATCCTCAACTTGTACACTATTGATTTCCATGATTTTTTATTTTGCTATAAAGTCAAACAATAAAGTTAGTTGTAATAAGGGTAAATAAATAAAAGATGTGTACATCAATTTTTTAGCAGATGTAACATCCATATTCTTGTATAATAAAATAGCTTTCCAAGTAAAATAAAGGCCTGCTATAATAGCAATGAATAAATAAATATTGCCTGCAAAAGCTGCTCCACTAGGCATAAAATATAGTGTGGGCATCAAACTTACAGGAATTAAAATTATGGTAGTTATCAAAGTTATGATGGCACTTGTTTTATCTTGTTTTGTAGTAGGAAGCAATCTAAAACCAGCACGTTTATAATCTTCATCCAATACCCAAGCGATAGCCCAAAAATGTGGGAATTGCCAAACAAACTGGATTAAGAAAAGAATTACAGGAATCCAAGAAATTTGAGGTTGTTCAAATGCAGCAAAATACCCAATAAGCGGTGGAAAAGCTCCTGGAAAAGCTCCTATAAAAACAGCAATTGGCGATTTTCTCTTCATTGGTGTATAAACGAAAGCATACAGAAATATAGAGAATACTGCCAATAAACTAGTTGGGAAATTAAGTTTCACTAAAAGCATTGTACCAACAATTCCCATAAACAGACTAAGAACTAAAGCTTGTCCCGTAGTCATATGTCCAGAAGGAATAGGGCGATCCATCGTGCGCTTCATTAACTTATCAAGATCCTTCTCAATAATTTCGTTAAAACCATTAGCGGCACCTGTAACTAAAAATCCACCAATAGTAAGGATTAGCCAGTTAAACCAATTTATTTCCCCTTGAAATTTGCTCCCCATTAGAAAACAAATAGAAGCTGAAAATACAACTGTTAGCGTTAGCCTTAATTTAATAAGCTTATTGAAATCGGATATGAATTTCCTCACTATGTTTTCTATTTCACAAATTTATACCTGACTATAACATTATAAAAATTGTTTTCAGGCGAGTTCAAAAGTACAAAGGAAATATCTTTATATCAGTATCTCCATGGATATATCATTTAAACCTTAAAATAAATGATATTCAATTTACATTCTTAAAATATGCAGAAGACAAACATTTGAGAATAATATTTGATATCGCAAAACAAAAGGCTATTAAATAAGCAGGCAGTACGTTAATACTGCCTGCTCTTTACTATTAGTTTTTAAATTAAACTTCCTCAGTAGCCTTAGGGGTCTTTGCATTTTGCTTTTCCCACTCTTCTTGAATGCGTTCAGCTTCAGGATTATCCTCAAAATCGTGAGGAAGATTTGAGCTCATTGTTTCAGAGAAAGGAGTTGTTTGAGGAATAAAGTCTGTATCATGACCAGGCTTGCTATAATCATATGGCCAACGATAAACTGAAGGAATTTCTCCAGGCCAGTTACCATGTAAATGCTCAACAGGTGTTGTCCATTCTAAGGTAGTAGAATCCCAAGGGTTTTGTGGAGCCTTCTTGCCATAGAACATCGAATAGAAGAAGTTCCATAAGAATGCCACTTGAGCTAATGCTGAAATAATGGCTGCCCAAGTAATGAATACGTTAACAGTTAACCATTCCTGCATAAATGCAAATTCAGTGAAAGCATAGTAACGACGCGGAACGCCATCGATACCCATAAAGTGCATAGGGAAGAATACTAAATATGCACAAATAAAAGTTACCCAAAAGTGTAAATACCCTAAACGAGCATCCATCATTCTTCCGAACATTTTAGGATACCAGTGATAGACACCACAAAGCATACCAAAAATAGCTGCAGAACCCATTACAAGGTGGAAGTGAGCAACAACAAAATAAGTATCGTGTAAGTTGATATCTAATGCTGCATTACCTAGGAAGATACCAGTTAATCCACCCGAGATAAAGAATGAAACTAAACCGATAGCAAAAAGCATTGCAGGAGTAAATCGAAGGTTACCTCTCCAGATAGTAGCTAAATAATTAAAAGTTTTTACCGCAGATGGAACAGCAATGATCAAAGTTGTAATCATAAATACCCCACCTAGGAATGGATTCATCCCGGTAACAAACATGTGGTGCCCCCATACAATAAATGAAAGGACTGTAATACCAATTAAAGAATAAACCATCGCGTGATATCCAAAAATTGGCTTTCTTGAATTAGTAGCAATAACTTCAGAGGTAATACCTAAAGCAGGCATAATTACGATGTAAACTTCTGGATGGCCAAGGAACCAGAATAAGTGTTGCCACAATACAGGGCTACCACCTTGATTTGGAAGTACTTGACCAGCTACAACAATATCAGAAAGATAGAAGCTAGTTCCGAAACTACGATCAAAAATTAAAAGTACAACTGCAGAAACTAGAACAGGGAATGATAATACACCAACAATAGCGGTTAAAAAGAATGCCCAAATTGTTAATGGCATTTTCCACATATCCATACCTTTAGTACGCATATTTAAAATAGTTGATATGTAATTCAATGCTCCAATTAATGAAGAAGCGACGAATGCAACCATACTAATTAACCACAAAGTCATACCTGTACCTGAGCCACTAATAGCTTTAGGCAAAGCCGACAATGGAGGATAAACTGTCCAACCAGAACTCGCTGGACCACTTTCTACGAAGAAAGATCCCATCATAATCACACAAGCTGTAAAAAACAACCAATATGATAACATATTTAAGAAGGGAGAAGCCATATCACGAGCTCCTAATTGCAATGGTATTAGTAGATTACTGAATGTACCGCTTAAGCCAGCGGTTAACACGAAAAATACCATCATTGTACCATGGATGGTAACAATAGCAAGGTAAAAATCAGGCTTTATACGACCACCTTCAGCCCATTTTTCGCCAAGGAAAGTCTCCAATAATGGAAAACTCTTATCAGGCCAAGCTAATTGAAGTCTGAACAATATAGATAATAACATTGCAATGACAGCCATAACTACTCCAGTAATAAGGAATTGTTTAGCAATCATTTTATGATCTTGACTAAAGATATATTTCGTTAGAAATGTTTCTTTATGATGCCCATGATCGTGTCCGTGATTATCATGTTGATGAAGAACAGCGGAATCGTGTGTTGCAGTGCTTGCCATAATTAGTTTATAATAGTATTAGTATTTAAAGCAATTTTATTGTTTTCATCAGCTGCTTTTTCATTTACCAGCTGAAGTTCTTTTTTAACGTCATCATTGTAATAAAGTGACTGTTTAGCAATCCAAGTAGCATATTCTGCCTCAGTAACCACAGTAACTTTAGCTTGCATATTATAGTGCCCAGCACCACAAATTTTAGCACAAAGAAGAACATAATCATATTTAGGATCATTCCTTTTTTCTCTCATTTCTGCAGTAGTCAAACGTGGAGTAAATTGGAAATAAGTCGGCATACCAGGAACAGCATTCATTTGAACTCTGAAATCAGGTAAGTAAAAGCTGTGTAAAACATCTTTAGAACCAATAGTAAAACGAACAGGCTTTCCAACAGGAATTACAATCTCACTAGTAAGCTTATCATCCCAACTCTTTTGATCCTTAAAGTCAATACCTAAACCATTAGTAGGAGTAGTTAATTTATAGTTACGTCTACCAATTTCATTATCAGCACCAGCATATCTTAGTGACCATTTAAATTGTTCACCAACTACTTCAATATTCATAGCCAACTTTTGATCTTCAGGAGAAACATTAGTAATTCCTCTCCAAGTAAAGAACCCTAATAAAACAAGTACTGTAAGAACAATTGCCGGTACTATAGTCCAGATTCTTTCAAGTGAATTATTATGAGGAAAGAAGTATGCCTTTCTGTTTTCAGATCCTCTATACTTAAATGAGAAACCGAATAGTGCTATATGCGTTAGAACTAACACGATAGTTGTTAAAATCGTGGTGATTTTGAACATGAAGTCGATATCTATTCCATGGACAGATGCAGACTCATGAATACTCATAGGACCTTGCACGGAATAAGACCAGTAAACACCAAAAAGACTTACGATTAAGAATATTCCTAACAGCACACCATGAATTGCCTTGTTATCTAACTTAGACTTATGTCCTTGCATTTCACGACTTATCTCATATACTTTCAAGATTTTGCCAATGATTGCAATAAAAACGCAAACAAGTAAAAACATAAGTAGATAGTAAGAGCCTGAACGATAAGCCTCTGAGTAGTCCTTAGTTTCAACAAGTGGCTGCATATTTTTATAGCGTGCCACTGTATCTACTGCAGTACTAATTAATGGTAAAGATGAAGCCGAAAGTTCAGAATCAGCTGTTTTAGCTGCTGAATCAATGGCCGCTGTTGTTGAACTAACCGTAGAATCCTGCACCTGGGCAAACACGGTATTACCCATTACAGTTAAGGTGCTTGCTATTAACAATGCAGCTACAGCTCTGATATTAAAAATTTCTCTTAACCTCATTTTATTCGTCGTATTTTCTTTTGCTATTAAGAATATTTATTAAATCTGGTGATTAATGCTCTCTTCTAAGAAAGGATGATTTTTAGACACCAGAGATCTCTTGCTCAATTGGTTCAAAGTAAGGAAAGTAAACAATCCTACAAAACCAATTGCGATACCAATTTCAATTATTCCAAAACCTCTATGCGATTCTACAGTACCTGGCATAATCATCATATAATAATCTAACCAGTGGCCAGCTAATAAAATGATACACACGTACATCAATCTATTCATTTGACGCTTAGAATCTCTCGCCATTAAAATTAACAAAGGAGCTAAGAAATTGATTATAATATTTAACCAAAACCAAGGAAGATATTCAGGCTCCCAACGCTTGTAAAAATAGACAGTTTCTTCTGGCAT
>NZ_JBIIPN010000127.1:0-7355 GCF_044342615.1 Daejeonella sp.
CTTCTCCCATTCCCATGCGGAGCTCATCATTTCAAGTAAGCCAAGTTCAGCTTTCCAAGAAAGATGACGTTCAGCTTTTGTAACGTCACCATAAATTTGAATAATATCACCTGGTCTTCTTGGCCCAATTGAATACTTCAGTTTTTCACCCGTAGCCTTTTCAAAAGCATGAATAACTTCTAAAACAGAATTCCCGCGACCTGTACCGATATTAAAAATATCAAATGAATCTGGATTTGACTCTAAGTTTTTAATGGCCGCTACATGCGCTTTAGCGAGATCCACAACATGAATATAATCGCGGATACATGTACCATCATTGGTATCATAATCATCTCCAAAGACAATAATATCTCCTCTCTTACCGATAGCTGCCTGCGTAATAAAAGGAACAAGATTTTGTGGAACACCAATAGGAAGCTCGCCAATTAAAGCAGAGGCATGCGCGCCTACTGGGTTAAAGTATCTCAAGGCTATCACCTTCAAATTCTCATTTACACGGGCAGCCTCACTTAAAATCTCTTCGGCAATTTGTTTGGTATTCCCGTAAGTAGATTCAGCTTTTTTAACTGGTGCAAGCTCATTTACAGGTAAGCTATCAGGCTCACCATAAACGGTACAACTAGAAGAAAAAACCATATTCATCTTCTTTTTTGAAGAAGCTAAAAGGAGGTTTACCAGAGAATAAATATTGTTTTTATAATATTTTAGTGGCTCTTTTTCAGATTCACCAACACTTTTAAATGCAGCAAAATGAATAATTCCTTCAATGTCAGGATGGGCATTAAGAAAATCTGTCGTTAAATTCTCATCACATAAGTCAAAATTGAAAAACTCAGGTTTTTTGCCGGTAATTTTAAAAATTTGATCGATTATTTGTGGACTAGAGTTGGATAGGTTATCGACAATTATTGGCTCATAGCCAGCGTTAATCAATTCGACAACGGTATGTGAACCAATGTAGCCAGTACCGCCGGTGACTAAAATTTTGCTTGCAGGCATTATTTATTATTATAGTAAGTAAAATCCTTATGTTTAATTTCCTTCTCAGGCAGTGATTTAAAATATTCGTAAGTAATTTTTAAACCTTCTGCGCGACCAATCTTAGGCTCCCATCCAAGAATTTCTCTTGCTTTGGTGATATCTGGTCTTCTTTGTTTAGGATCGTCGGTTGGCAATGGATTGAATACCATTTTTTGCTTAGTACCTGTCAATTTAATGATTTCCTCCCCAAATTCTTTGATGGTAATTTCATCTGGGTTACCAATATTTACAGGTAAAGCATAATCTGATAAAAGTAGTCGGTAAATGCCCTCAACTAGATCGTCAACATAGCAAAAAGAGCGTGTTTGAGAACCATCGCCAAAAACGGTAAGATCTTCACCTCTAAGTGCTTGCCCAATAAATGCAGGCAATACACGTCCGTCGTTTAGGCGCATTCGTGGACCATAAGTATTAAATATTCGGACGATGCGTGTTTCCAAGCCATGAAAGGTATGGTAGGCCATTGTCATGGCTTCTTGAAAGCGTTTTGCTTCATCATATACCCCTCTTGGTCCAACAGGATTCACATTTCCCCAATACTCTTCAGGCTGTGGATTTACTGTTGGATCGCCATAAACTTCTGATGTTGAAGCAATTAATAATCTTGACTTTTTAGATCGTGCTAATCCTAGCAAATTGTGAATACCTAAAGAACCAACTTTTAGCGTTTGAATAGGAATTTTAAGATAATCAATTGGGCTTGCTGGCGACGCGAAGTGAAGGATATAATCTAGATCACCCGCTACATAAACAAATTTAGAGACGTCATGATTATAGAATTCAAAATTTTCAAGAGGAAATAGGTGCTCAATATTTCGCAGATCACCTGTTATGAGGTTATCCATCCCAATCACATGATAGCCTTCTTTGATAAATCGGTCGGATAAGTGTGAGCCAAGAAAACCTGCTGCACCTGTAATTAAAATACGTTTTCTGGGGATCATATGCTTATGGTTTTTCGGCCAATACTGTTGTAATAATATCCAAGGTCTATCATTTTTTGCAAATCGTATAAATTCCGGCCATCAAAAATAACCTTACTTTTTAGAAGTGAGCTCACTTTTTCAAAATCAGGAGTTCTAAATACCGACCATTCAGTTACGATAACTAAAACATCTGCATCCTTTAAAATATCATATTGATTATCGCCAAACTGTATTTTATCTCCAACAATTTTTTTCACATTATTCATAGCTTCAGGATCAAAAGCACTGATAATAGCACCATCCTTAAGCAATTCTTCAATGATATAAAGTGCTGGAGCTTCACGGATATCATCTGTTTCCGGCTTAAATGCAAGTCCCCAGATAGCAATTTTCTTGCCCTTTAAATCCCCGTTATAATACTTACGCATTTTTTCAACGAGTTTTTTCCTTTGAACATCATTCACATCCATTACAGATTCAAGAATCTTAAAGTCGTAATTATTCTCTCTTGCTGAATGTGCCAAAGCTTGAACATCTTTAGGGAAGCAGCTACCACCGTAGCCAACACCTGGAAATAAAAAGCGTTTGCCAATACGATCATCCGAACCGATACCTTTTCTAACGGCATCAACATCGGCACCAACTATTTCACATAAGTTGGCAATTTCATTCATGAAGGTAATTTTTGTGGCAAGGAAAGAGTTGGCGGCATATTTTGTAAGTTCAGAAGAACGAGCATCCATGAAAATAATTGGATTCCCTTGTCTCACGTAAGGACCGTATAATTCGGCCATTAATTTTTGAGCTCTTAGACTTTCAGTCCCAACCACTACCCTATCAGGCTTCATAAAGTCCTCTACAGCAACCCCTTCACGTAAAAATTCAGGATTTGAAACCACATCAACTTCTATAGAAGTATGTTCTTTAAAAACCTTAATAACTTTATCTGCGGTACCAACAGGAACAGTTGATTTAGTTACGATAACCTTATAATCTGTTATGATTTTAGCAATGTCTTTGGCCGCACCTAACACAAAGCTAAGATCGGCTGCACCATCACCATCAGGTGGAGTAGGTAATGCGAGATAGATTATTTCAGCATCAGCTATAGCATCGGCAAGGTTTGTAGTAAACATTAATCTACCCTGCTCAATATTTCTATGGAACAATAAATCAAGTCCTGGCTCATAGATTGGCAATTTAAATGCCTGCATCATTTTAACCTTTTCTTCATTTATGTCAACACAAGTAACCGTGTTTCCAGTTTCTGCAAGGCAAGTTCCTGTAACTAAACCAACATAACCCGTACCTACAACCGCTATTTTCATAAGCCTTTCGTGTTTTAAACAATAATTTTAGCCAGACATTTGGCCTACATTGTCGATTCTATTTATTTTTAATGAATTTTTCAGCTTTTAAGACCTAAAAGCTGTTTTCTCAATAATAGAGAAATACGAAAATAAAAAATATAATACTAACTTCGATAAAGAAAATAATTTAATTCGAACATGCTTTTTTTATATGATGCTGGAATATGCCTTTATACACTCTTAATCGCAATTTTTTCACTAAAGAACAAAAAAGCACAATTTTGGATACAGGGGAGAAAAGGGCTTTTTGAGCGTATCGAAAAGAGCCTCGAAAAAAATAAAAAATATGCTTGGTTTCACTTTGCATCCTTAGGTGAATTCGAACAAGGGCGCCCAGTATTAGAGAAATTAAAATCAGATCATCCAAACACTCCAATTGTAATCACTTTCTTTTCGCCATCAGGATACGAAGTCAGGAAAAACTATCCATTAGCAGACCATGTTTTTTATTTACCGATAGATACAAAGCAAAATGCAAGAAAATTAGTCCGGTTATTAAATCCCACAATTGCCGTTTTCACTAAATATGAGTATTGGTATCACTATTTTGAGGCCCTAAACGCTAACAAAACACCACTTTACATCATTTCGGGGATTTTTAGAAAGGAACAGGCTTTTTTCAAGTGGTATGGAGGATTGCATCGAAAAATGCTGGGATTGGTTTCCCATTTCTTTGTCCAAAATGAAGAAAGCAGACATTTACTAGCTGAAATTGGCGTTAAAAACGTAAGTGTTAGCGGCGATACACGTTTCGACCGGGTAGATTTTAATGCTAAAAACCCTATTAAAATCAGCCAAGTAGAAGAATTTTGCAAAAACAATCATTCATTTATTGCTGGAAGCACCTGGCTTGAAGATGAACAGTTGATTGAAACACTAATCGAAGTAATGCCAGATTGGAAATTTATTATTGCTCCACACGAGGTAAACGAAAACCGAATAAAAAATATTGAAAAACTGTTCCCTAACTCCATTAGATTTTCAGAAATACAAGAGGGAGGAATTTCACCTCAAACTATAGCAGCTAGCCAAGTCCTAATTATTGATAGTATAGGAATACTATCATCAATTTATCAATATGGCGAAATTGCCTATATCGGTGGCGGTTTTGGCGTAGGTATTCATAATACCCTTGAAGCTGCAGCTTTTGGATTACCAGTAATTTTCGGACCAAATTATGCTCGATTTAAGGAGGCAGTGGAATTGATAAAGAAAAGTGCTGCGTTCTCAATTAAAGATTCGCAGGAACTAAAAACTGATGTTAATTTCCTTCTCAAGGAAGAAAATAGAATTAAAAGTGGACAAACCGCCCTGGGATACGTTCAAAGCCAGACCGGTGCTACTCAAAAATTTTTAGATTTTATCTACAGTAAAGGCACTTTCTAATTTTAAGCCTTTACTAAGCCCTCCAAGGCATCAATCCATTTTGGGTTATCATTTAAGCTTTCAACCAATTGAATGTGCTCTCCGCCCATCTCTTCAAATTCTTCGGCATATTCAACCGCAATTTCATGAACAGTTTCTAAGCAATCAGCTACAAAAGCGGGGCAGAATACAAGAATTCTTTTATCACCGAGTTTTGCACGTTCTTCTAGAACAACACTAGTGTAAGGCTGAGCCCAAGGGTCTTTCCCTAAACGGGATTGAAAACAAACGGTGTACTTTTCCTTCGGCAAACCAAGCTTTTCTGCAATTAAGCGGGCAGTATCAAAGCACTGTGCAGAATAGCAGAACTTATTATTTTCAGTCATAACTGAGCAGCAATTTTCAACCTTTTGGCAATGTTGCTTGGAATGATCGGCCTTACGTAACTGCCTCTTCGGAAGTCCGTGGAAACTAAATAAGATATGATCGTAAGTCTCAGGTTTATGTTTTTTGCCACTCTCAGCAAATGCCTCAATCATGATTTCATTATCATGAAAAGAGTTAATGAATGAAATATTAGGAATTGTTTGCCACTTCCTAACAAGCTCCATAACTTTTTCAATCACAGAACCGGTGGTAGCAGAAGCATAATGTGGAAACAGAGGAATAACTTTAATGCTATTCACCTGCGCATCTTTTAATTTATTTAGGGCGCTTTCAATAGATGGATTTTGATAACGCATGGCAAGCTCAACATGATAATCATCACCCAAACGTTGTTGCAACATGTCTTTTTGAATGATGCTATAATGCATCAAAGGAGAACCTGTAGTATCCGACCAAATCTCTTTGTACAATTTGGCAGATTTCGGTCCGCGGAACGGAACAATGATTCCCTTAACGAGTAAAGCCCTAGCTGCAACGGGGAAGTCGATTACTCGACCATCCATCAAAAATTCATCAAGATAGGTTCTAACATCACTTGTTGAGGGACTATCAGGAGTACCTAAATTTACTAATAAAACACCTTGCTTACCCATATATAAATTATGAAATGCAAAGATAGTCTAAGGAACGATTAATAAAAATACTTCGCTCCATTTGACTTTATAACAACAATTAGTCGGCTAAATTTTTCATTTGCCACAACTTCCACCAAGGAGTTCCGGGCGAGTCATGATGCTCGTAGTGATATCCAAAAAAGTAGCAGGTTAAAAAAGCGACCAAATGATTCTTGCGCTGTGATCCTGATTGGTGTTTATTATCGTGCTCTCCATGATGAGGAAGCCAGGTCCCGAAATAAAACAACTGAAGCGTACTTAAAAGCGAGGGCAGCACCCAAAAGAAGAATAAATTCGATTCAGGTATCCAAATTTTAAGGATATTAAAAATAATTGCCATTAAAACCACTTGCCACCAAGAAAGGTATTGTTTTATAAAACTAAAATACCAAACGAAGAAATTACCTTCAGAATAATCGGGATCTTTTTCTGTATGAACATATCGATGATGGTCATGATGCTTGGTGTTTAATACTTTAAAAGGAAAGCAAGCATACAATGCAGTACAAATTTGACCTATAGTATTATTTAGTTTCCGATGGGCTGATACAGTACCATGCATGGCATCATGGGCGGTTATAAAAAGACCCGTGTACAAATGCATTTGCACTAAGATAAACAGATAAAGTAAGGGATTTTCGAAATTAACCTCCCAATTCATTAAAGAAATGATCGAGAAAGCCCAACATGCAATTACAATAAATGCAATTAAAGCACCCTTGTACGACTTATCTGAACTCATCATTAGGTTAATACTAATATTCTAGGATTGCCGCTTTTACCTTTTCCATCAACCACATTGGCGTTGAGGTGGCACCACAAATACCTACTTTTTCTTGAGGATTAAACATCTCTAAACTTAATTCTTCTTCACTACTTATAAAGTGTGTATTCGGATTGGTTTGCTTACACACCTCAAAAAGAACTTTGCCATTAGAAGATTTTTTGCCAGAAACGAAGATTATTTTATCATAATGAACAACAAATTTTCTTAAGTCATCATACCTATTTGATACTTGTCTGCAAATGGTATCATTGGCTTTGACTTCGTAGCCACGGCTAATGAGTTCATCCTTAATTTGATAAAATTTATCGGTACTCTTTGTTGTTTGGCTGTATAAAGTAAATTTTTGTGGAAGCTCAACGTTATCAAGTTCAGCAATATCCTGAAAAACAAGGGCTTCATTATTTGTTTGGCCTTGCAAACCAATTACTTCAGCATGACCGTGTTTACCAAAGATTAAGACTTTTTCTTTGCTATCGTAGGTATTTTTAATCCTATTCTGCAATTTTAACACTACTGGGCAGGATGCATCAATAAGTGTGATATTATTTTCAAGCGCCGTACGATAAGTTTCTGGTGCTTCACCATGTGCACGAATTAAAACTTTTTCATTTTTAATATGGATAAGGTCTTCATGAGAAATTATTTTGAGACCCATTAATTTCAAGCGACTAACCTCTTCATCATTATGAACAATATCTCCGAGGCAGTATAAATAGCCATCTTCAGCCAAAATTTCTTCAGCCATATCGATAGCATAAACTACCCCAAAACAAAAGCCCGAATCATTATCAATTGTTACTTC
>NZ_JBIIPN010000128.1:0-7328 GCF_044342615.1 Daejeonella sp.
AAAACAAGGACCCATAGTTTCATAGTGCAAAATAATGATAAAATTTTGATGTTATTGGTTTAAAGCGGATTGTATCTTATTTTCTTGGTTTTTTAGTAAAAAAATCGTATATTAAGGTGAGACTTTATCATATTCCAACTAATACAAAACCTCTCCATGTGTTTTTTTAACTAAAAATTGTGTTAAAGAAGGGAGTTTATTTAGCGATGAAATAGCTAGGTTTGAAACAAGGGTACTTCCAAATAAATTTTGAATTAATCGGCCGCTTTTTAATCTCAAGGCGAATTGTTTTTCCCACTGGCTTATATAGTCTTGCTCGAGTTCAGTTCTATTCCAATAACTATCTTTTTTTAGGAATTTAGTGATGCTTTCTGCTAAAATTTTTGCCGAATGTATTGCGATGGCCATTCCATTCCCACAAAGGGGTGTAATCATTCCGGCTGCATCACCACAGAATATTAAATGATTTTCTACTAAGCTCTTGCGTTCAAAGGAAATTTCATTAATTACCTCCGGCTTTTCAAATAAGAATTCAGAATTTTTAAATACTTCACGTAAAAAAGGATTTTTATATAGTACCTGCTCCTCCATTTCTGGGATACCAGCATATTTTTTTAGATTGGCTGTTTCGGATAGGTAACAAAAACAAAATTTATCTTCCTCAATTTTGCTGAGTCCGCAATAACCTCCTTCAAAATTATCTAAACGAATTAAATTGTCTGGAAAATCGGTTTTTATATGATATTTTACACCTAAATAAGGGCTTCTTTTGTAAAAGAATGAGCGATTTAATTTTTGATCCAAATTGGATCTTTTACCATAAGCAGCAATAGCTATGTTTGATTCAAAAATTTGATTGCTTGAAGTGATAACCTTGAAGTGATTTTCTTGAAATTGTATCTCGTTTACCTTATCAAAAATAAATTCAACACCTAATTTGTCGGCTTGTTTAAAAAGTTGATTATCAAGGGTGTAGCGACTAATCCCAAATCCACCAGAGGCTAAATTGGCATTTAAAATTTTTCCTGAGACCGATGTTACCGCTAAGCGATTGATGTGTGAGTATTCAAGTTGATCAATTCCAATATCGAGCGATTTTAAAAATGGGAGCACCTCATTAGAAATATATTCGCCACAAACTCGGTGGAAAGGATATTTCTTTTTTTCTATTAATCGCACCTGATAGCCAATTTTTTGTAAAAGGATAGCAGATGTTAATCCTGCCAAGCCGCCGCCAATAATTAGTATATCACTCTTCATAATTTTAGAATTAAGCGAGTTTACTACTGGTATCAATTATTATTTGCCATCTAAAAGCCCACATCCATTTAATTTTAAACGCGTTTATTTGGGCTTTTTGAATTAATTTTTCAAGTTCTAATCGTTTAAAACTTCTTAAGACTGAAACTTTTGAATCATGTTTAACCATGTCAGAATTCGAGAAAATGGAAGTTATTAGTCCGATAGAATAATACGCAAACCAATGCCGATGTAAATCATTAATAATTACATATTTACTAGCACAGTCATTCATTTTTTGAATTAGCTTAATCCAATCTGAATCAATAAAATGATGTGTAAAGAGACTTGAGATTACGATATCAAATTGATTTTGGAGTAATTGATTGCTCATTACATCGGACAGAATATAGGATATTTCGGGAAAATCTTCTGATTTATGCCTCGCATATTCAATTGCTGATTCGGTTGCATCAACACCTATTAATTTGATTTTTAAATTTCTCTTGCGCGCCCATTTGGCAATTACCCTCAATGAATCGCCACCACCACAACCCCAATCGCTGATAATCATACCATCCTTTACCTCTATTTTTTCGAAGGCATTGAAAAACACCGCATAACCACCAAGAAGTTTGTTTACAACTTCTAATTCATCCATGATTGGATCGATGATTTGATGTGGAAGAGAGAAATCGTCCATCATCTCTTCTTGAGTGCTTCTTTGATTAAAATCTGGCATTTAATTTCTTTTTAGGATCATAGATTCAACCGTTAAGCCGGGTCCGAAGGCAAAAGACATTATTTTTTCATCACTTTCCCAATGCTTTTGCATCAATAATTTTTTAAGGACAAAAACTATGGTTGCCGACGACATATTGCCATATTCCTTTAAAACGTCATAGCTAAAGTGGTTTTTATCTTTCGAAAAGCCTAAGGCAGACTCAGCAGACTCTAAAATTTTTCTACCGCCAGGATGAATGGCAAAGCTCCCAATATCTTTGAATTGTAATTTGGCTTTGCTCAATAGCTCATTTGAAATGGATTTTATATGCTTTAAAATAAGCTTCGAAACTTTAGATGTTAGTTTCATTTCAAAACCAGCATCAGCAATATACCATCCCATTTCGTTTTTAGCTTCGATTAAAAATTCGGAATAAAAAGTGTCAAGTATTAGCTTAGGTTTATTACCATTTGTTTTTGATTTATTTTCTACAATCATTGCTGCTGCACCATCAGAAAATAAAGAATTGGCCACCCAATTATCGAGTGTATTTTCTTTTTGAAAGTGAAGTGTACATAGCTCAACGGAAACAATCAATACTTTGGCATTCTCATCAGCACGACAGATATAATCAGCTACTTTTAGTGCGTTTAATGCACCATAGCAGCCCATGAAATTAATGCAGGTGCGTTCAACATATTTATTTAAGCCTAATTTTTCAACGAGCTCAATGTCTATCCCAGGAGCATGCATGCCCGTACAGCTTACACTGATGAGGTGGGTAATTTTTGATTTTATATCTTCTCCATGATTGGCAAAACAGTCATTTACAGCATTAAATCCCAATTCAGAAGCTGATTTTTGATAAATCTCCATTCTTTGGCGCGTACTTGGGAAGGCTTTAAAATCTTCCATCCTACCGAATAAGGTATTTTTTTGGCTATCGGTATTCCCAAAGTCGGCAATCACCGAATGGCGAAAGTCAATTCCCGAATGATCATAGATTTGTTTAAGTCTGGAGGCATTGCTGGCATTTAAACCAGATGCTTTGACCATAAAATTATAGATATCATGCTGTGGAATCCGGTATTGGGGATTAGCGGTACCAATTGCGCTTATACAACTACTCATATTCATGTAAAATACAAAATTTTAAGGATTTGTTTTTCATCTCACAAGAAATGACATAATTCTTTCAATGTATAAGCCCTAAATTTTTTGTTTAAAATGTTAAATTCGGGAATGAATTTTATCAGGAAATTTATTCCAAGTCTATCGGCTTTGCTGCATTTAAGGCTATTATTTTCAGTGTTTTTATTACCTGTTTTTTTATTTGCGCTCTCCCAAGCGACTGATATTAGGCTTTTTGATGCAATTTTGACCTTTGTGATTTGGCATTTATTGGTTTATCCGGCAAGTAATGGTTATAACAGCTATTTTGACAAGGATGAAGGAAGTATTGCTCTGATTGAAAAACCACCAGCAGTTGATAAAAGTCTGTATTACTTCTCTCTACTTTTAGATGCAATTGCCCTAGTTCTTACATTTTTTGTAGGATGGATTCTTTTCTGGGCCGTTCTAATTTATGGAGTCATCTCTAAAATGTATAGTCACCCGAGGTTTAGGTTTAAAAAATATCCGATCATTAGTTTCTTAATCGTTTTTATTTTTCAGGGGGCTTTTATTTATTGGAGTACTTATGCATCCATTGGAAATTTTAGTTTTTTTGAAGATTGGGACTTCAATTTTATTTTGGCGGGATTAATTTCCTCCTGCCTTATTGGTGCTACTTATCCGCTAACTCAAATTTATCAACATGCTGAGGATTTGAAGCGTGGGGACACTACATTAAGTATTGTTTTGGGTATCCGTGGTTCTTTCTATTTTTCGGCTATCCTTTTTCTGCTTTCTGGGATACTCGTCTATTTTTATTGGGAAAGTGTTGGCTTAAGCGATTACTTTTGGCTTTTTTTATTTATAAGCTCCCCAGTTTTAGTTCTATTTATAAAGTGGTTTTATGCCGTTTATAAAGATCCAGCTGAGGCAAATTTTAAAAACATGTCGCGTATGACGCTTATCAGCAGCATAATGATGTTGATTTATTTCGGGATTTTGGCTTTTACTTAGACATCGAAATTATAAACTCGAGGTATTCTTCTGGTAGTTTATGCTCTTTTGCACCTTCGTTAATGCTTTTTAGATATTCTTTTGCAGGGTAAAGTCCCTCTACATCTTCATCCGAAATAAATGTAAGTGCTGGAACATAGCCTGTTTGGGTTTCAATATTAACCTCAATCAGTTTATAACCAGGTTCGCTGGCTAAAAGTTTTTCTTTGATAGTATCCTCAATTTCATAGATGGCGCCAAAAACATCTTCAGATTCTGAAACAATGATATTTGCTCTTGCCTTGCCATCTGCATTTTTTACATTGAAACGGAAGCCATAGTCGAGCAGACGGCCATCCAGAAAATTATCGATTTTACTGCCTATTAACTGCTCTAAATTGCTTTTTTTTAAATTGCTGGCATAAGCAAAATAATTAAAACTCTTATTGTTTTCCATTCCACTCATTGTAAAATTGTTCGAGGTAAGTAAGCATAAATTTATGTCTTTCTTCGGCAATGCGAAGGCCTGTTTGGGTATTCATTTTATCTTTCAACAGCAAAAGCTTTTCATAAAAGTGATTGATTGTTGGAGCAGTAGAAGATTTGTATTCCTTCTTGCTCATGTTGAGCGCTGGTGGAATTTCGGGATTATATAATTCACGGTTTTTAAATCCTCCGTAAGTAAATGCTCTTGCAATACCAATGGCGCCAATGGCATCCAGACGATCGGCATCTTGCACAACCTCCATTTCTTTTGAAGTGAAATTTAAGGTTCCAAGACTTGCCTTAAAAGACATGTTTCTGATTATTTGTTGAATATGAATGATGATTTCATCTTCAACTCCAATAGAATTTAAGAATTCGCCAGCTTTTTTCGGACCAATTTCCTCATCGCCATTATTGAATTTACTATCGGCAATATCATGAAGAAGTGCAGCAAGTTCTACGATAAATGGATCAACATCTTCTGATTTTATAAGAAGTTTGGCATTGTTCCATACACGTTCAATATGCCACCAATCGTGTCCGGTTTCTGCACCTTGCAGACTTTCCTTCACAAACTGTACAGTTTGGTTTATGATGTCTTTACTCGACAGGTTTTGGCTCTCTTTTACTTCCTTCATATAATTCGTACTCCAGTAACCTACAATCTAGCTTTCCATTATAAAACTCAATTCTTCTATCAGCACGGAGGCCGATTTTTTTGGCTAGATCAGGATTTCCAGTAAATATATAGCCACGGTAGCCTTTACATTTCTGCTTCATAAAGTCGCCAATACGTTTATAGGTTGCTTCAAGTTTAGAATGAACCCCCAGTCTCTCCCCGTATTCAGGGTTAAACATCACTATTCCTGGTCCAGGAGGTACATCAGTATCGGCAAAATCGCATACAGAGAAATCGATAAGATGATCAACACCTGCTGTGCGTGCATTTTTTATGGAAACATCTACGGCATCTTCTGAAATGTCTGTGGCTACGATGCGGAAATCAATTTCTTTTTTGGACTGATCTTTCAGCTTCCGTCTTTCGGCGAAAAACACTTCCTCTTCATAACCTAAAATGTGCATGAAGCTATAATTCATGCGAAAGAGACCTGGAAACTTATCACATGCTAACAATGCTGCTTCGATAGCAAGGGTGCCAGATCCACACATGGGTACTACAAAAGGGCTCTTTTTATCCCAGCCAGTAGCCATAATTGTTCCAGCTGCTAAAGCCTCAAGCATTGGAGCTTTTCCTGGAATTTTACGATATCCATGTTTAGCTAAGGTTTCGCCTGAAGTATCGATAAATATTTCAGCATCATTCTCCTTCCAATAGAGGTGAATAACTGCTTTATTGGCATCTGAACCGGTATTAGGTCTGAGTTCTTTCTTTTCTTTGATACGGTCAACAATGGCATCCTTCACTTTTAAATTGGCAAAGAGAGGGGTGGTAATAGTCTCATTATCAACAGTTGAAGTAACTGAAAAATATCCAGTAAAGTCAATTAATTCTTCCCAGGCAATGTCCATCAACTCTTTATAAAGGCGTGCTGGATTTTCGGCGGTAAAAGATTTGATAGAGTATAAAACCTGGCTAGCGCAGCGCAGGTGAAGATTTAATGGGATACAATCATTCAAAGTGCCTTCCAATTCGAGGCCTGTGGCGAAGCTTCTGATTATTTTATAACCTAGCGCTTCAACTTCCTGCTGCAAATACGATGATAGTCGATTATTGCAGGTAATAATGATCTTACTTTTTGTGTGGAAAACTTGCATAATAATTTACAAAGTTAGCAATTAAAAACGGCCTGAAATTTATACTTTTACAAATTGTATTCGATTGTTAAAAACAGCGAATAATTCCCGATATTGATCTGGAATAAAAAATAGAGTCGATCATAAAAAGAAAAATACAATGGAAGTAAAAGGAAAAGTACATGAAATCTCAGAGGTAATTACTGTGAGTGAGAAATTCAAAAAACGTGAGCTTATACTTGAATATGCAGAGAATCCTTCTTATCCGGAATACGTGAAGTTTGAAGCAGTACAGGATAAGGTTAACTTATTTGACAATATTAAAGTTGGAGATAATGTAGAATTATTTTTTAATCTACGTGGTCGTCCTTGGACTGATAAAACTGGTAAAACATCTTATTTTAATACCCTTTCAGTTTGGAGATTAACACCACTTGGTGCTTCAGAATCAGTTTCATCAGCGCCAGAAATGGCTAATCCAGTTGATATTAGTTCAGCTCCTGGAGATGATGATTTGCCGTTCTAATTAGCGAATTAATTAAAAAACAGAAGCCCCGTTCCTATAAAGGACGGGGCTTTCTGTTTCCTCTTCATAAACAATTAACTCTTTATTAATTTTCGCAAAAACCAGCTATTGTTTTGCTTAATGGCGATATAATAAATCCCATTTTTTGGTATAGATATTTGCTTGCTATAATTTCCGTTAAAACTGCTCGCTTCATCACTATAAACCTGCTTAAATTCACTGTTAAGGATCTTAAGCTTTAATGGAGTGTTGTTTGATACATTAAATGAAATCCCCATTTTTCCATTCGAAAAATTAGGAAAAAGTGTAAGATCTTCCACTTTTAAATCAGAAATGGCGTCTTTTATTCCTATTATTTTCTCTGCATGTACTTTCTCAATATCAGAGATGCGGATATTCATTCTGCTTGGGATTCCGTCTTTATCAATATAATTATAGCTAAATGAGGAAGTGTTTTTTATGTCTTCAACTACATGAAAAGGAGTTCTAAGT
>NZ_JBIIPN010000129.1:0-7305 GCF_044342615.1 Daejeonella sp.
TCAATAAACATCGTGCTGGCGACCTTTATGACCTAATTGCAAGCAGTTCAGAGCCCGTTAAAGCAGTAGGTGAATGGAATCTAGTTGAAATCATTTCAAACAATGGCAAGCTTGACTTCAAGATGAACGGTGTAAACGTTGTATCAACCACTATTTGGGATGAACAATGGAATAAGATGGTTGCTGGAAGTAAGTTTAATACCATGCCAGGATTTGCAACGTACAAATCTGGAAAAATCTCACTTCAAGATCATGGAGATGAGGTATGGTATAGAAATATTGAGATAAAGAAATTGTAATCAGTTGTCAGTTGGCAGTTGTCGGTTATCGGTTGGCAGTTGGGAGTTGAGAGTTATCAGTTGGGAGTTATCGGTTGTCAGTTAGCAGTTAGCAGTTGAGAGTTGTTAGTTGGTAGTTGACAGTTAAGCTGGGCGGAGATAATATTTGAGATTCAATGCTCCTCATCTCACATCTCACATCTCACATCTCACATCTCACATCTCACATCTCACATCTCACATCTCACATCTCACATCTCACATCTCACATCTCAATTGAGAGTTGTCAGATAAGATTGAAAAACTGAATTTAAAAAAATCCCTTAAAATCATTGATTTTAAGGGATTTTTTATGGTTGCAAATTCTGAAAGGCTTTGATTATCCCTTTTCAGAATAGATGCCGATTCGCTTAAGTAATAAAGAGGCATTGAAGGTTTTGCATTCGCCGGGTTTAAGCTTATAGTCGAAGTGCATTTCCTCCCCTTCCACCTGAATATCAAAATAGAAATTACGGATATAATTGGGATAATCTTTTTCGAGTTCGGCAATTTGTAAGTCATGGGTTGCTACAATTCCTACACCATTTTGGGCAATCAAGCGCTCAATAACCGCTTTAGAACCTAAGTATTTATCAATTGAGTTTGTACCACGTAACATCTCATCAATTAAAAAGAAGATTTTTTCTGGTCCCTCTAGAATTTTCAATAATGCCTGCAATCGATCTAATTCAGCTTTAAAGGTGGAGGTACTTTCATTTAAAGAATCGCGGATACGCATATAAGAAAATACCATCATTCTACTTAATGTCATCTCTTTTGCACAACATGGTGCACCACATAAAGCCAAAACAGTATTTATACCGAGCGTTCGCAGAAAAGTACTTTTACCAGCCATATTTGAACCAGTAATGATATCAATCTTTAATTCATCCTTCAAGCTGTAATTATTAGTCACGCGAATTTGAGATGAAATTAATGGATGTCCAACATCTTTGGTATTTAGCGTATAATGTTCCCCTTCCTGGATAGTGGGAAAACACCAATCAGGATAATTACTATTTAGGCTACTCAGACTAATTAGCGCTTCAAAGGTTGCAATTAAGTCGAAAGCCTCCTTCAAATTACCATGATTTTGCTTTTTCCAATCCTCAATAGCAAATAATTGACGGATATTCCAAATCATAACAGCGTTTAGAATAACACCAATACTAGTCAGCCCGAATGTTAAATGATTTATTAATAGTGAAAAACGTTTAATCTGTTCAGAAAACTTAGCATTTTCATTATTTTTTAGATCTGAGGCTAATTTCTTAGCCAAATCTGAAGTCCACTCTTCAGTCTTAATCGCTTTAATAGCCTCCGAAAATTGAGTAAGAATATTACTCATTTTACCAATAATACTATCTGTTTTTAGAATCCGAGCATTAAAATTTTGGTTAAGAAAAAAGTTGAAAACAAGGAGAACAAAAAGTACTAGGGATAAATAAGGAACAAAGAAAGTCCCAATTGAAAAGAATAGAAAGAGCCAAGGAGCAATGTTAGCATAGTATTTTATCCACTTCGGCGAATCTTCGGCTTTAGCCTCTAAATAGCGAAATAAATCCTTCACTTTATCTTCGGAAGGAGTATTAGCAAAGAGAAGAACTGCTTGAAAATTATGTTTCCATTTCAGTTTGTCACTTAATTCTTTTAGTGTTTCCTGGCGTTCTCTGATATCAAGGGTAGAGCTAGGTTTAAGAAGCCAATTTGCTAAAATAGTATTTCCAAGGACTGTAGCACAGCGATTTATCATCTCAAAGAGGGAAGATTTTCCAAAAATATCTAAATCTGATGAGTAAGGATGTAGGTCATCTGTGAAGGTCGAACCATCTGAATACAAAGACCCTTTTCTATCGATGCTATTGAGTTCATTAGCGTGAACATCAGCCAAAGCCCTAACATATTTTTTAAGCTTTTGGAAGGCACTTTGTTTTGAAACGAGCCACGAAAATCCGAGAATGAAGAGAAAAACGGTCAGAATGGAAAGCCAAATTTGATCGTATTTAATACATTGATAAAAAATGATTAAAGCAAATGCTAGGGCAAAAAGGCGCAGAAATGAATAGACATTAATTTGTCTATCCAAGCGTTTAATTTGAAGCTCAGACTCAATTAGTTGGGCTTTATGATAATCGATAATCTGCTCTTGCATAAACATTATGTTAATTTAGGCACCGATAAATGAATAATGCAGAACCAGAATTAGTTTATCCAACACTAATCAAGAAATAGTTCTTTTTACCCTTTTGCGCGACCAAAAACTCGCCATTTATTAAGTTATCGGTAGTAAGAATAAGCGCAGGATCAGCAATTTTTTCCTTATTTATAGATACCCCTCCCCCACTAATCATTTTTCGGGCTTCCCCTTTTGAAGGGAAAACACTTGTTTTTTCGGCCAAAAGATCTGTTGCATTGATACCTCCTGCAAGCTCATTTCTAGAAATAGTAAATTGAGGTAAACCTTCAAAAACTTCGAGAACATCCTCTTTTGAGAGTGAGTTCAGGAATTCGAGGGTACCGTTGCCAAACAAAAAATCGGATGTTTTGAGAGCAGTTTGTAGTGCTTCTTGCGAGTGAGTACGGATAGTAATCTCCTCAGCAAGAGCCTTTTGCAAGATTCTTAAATGTGGAGCAAGATCATGTTCCTTTTCAAGAGCTTCAATTTCTGACTGTGATTTAAGCGTAAAAATACGAATCCAGCTTTTAGCATCGGAGTCGGTAGTATTTAGCCAAAACTGATAAAATTTATAGGGAGAAGTTTTAGCAGGATCGAGCCATACTGCACCACTTTCAGTCTTACCGAACTTGGTACCATCTGCTTTTTTAATCAATTGAGTTGTAATTGCAAAAGCGTTCCCAGAACCCTTACGGCGGATTAATTCGGTCCCGGTAACAATATTACCCCATTGATCAGAACCACCCATTTGTACTTGGCAATTCTTTTCTTTCCATAAATAGTAGAAATCATAACCTTGCACAAGTTGGTAGCTAAACTCAGTGAAAGACATTCCCGTTTCGCCTTCCAAACGCTTTTTTACAGAGTCTTTAGCCATCATATAATTGACGGTTAGGTGTTTACCCACGTCGCGAATAAAATCAAGGAAACTAAAGTTTTTAAACCAATCGTAATTATTCACCATTTCGGCGCTATTGGCACCGCAGTTAAAGTCGAGGAATTTTTTCAGCTGACTTTCGAGGCATTTCACATTATGGTTAAGAACATCTTCTGAGAGTAGGTTACGCTCTGCCGATTTCCCAGAAGGATCGCCAACCATACCGGTTGCGCCACCAACAAGAGCTACAGGCTTATGCCCTGCTCTTTGAAAATGTATGAGGGTCATAATTTGCGTTAAGTGTCCCACATGCAGCGAATCTGCTGTAGGATCAAAACCTATGTACCCAGAGGTCATTTTTTTATTCAGCTCCTCTTCCGTTCCGGGCATGATATCGTGCAGCATTCCTCGCCAGCGTAATTCTTCTACAAAGTTCATTTTATATTAAGGCTCATTAGAGCTACAAATATAGCAGAATTGATAAAACCCATGCATCGTAAAATTTTCGTATTTTTATAACATTAGGTATATCTACAGAATAGGTATTAATTCCATCCTAAAGAAAGAAAAAATGAATTTCCTATCTCACTTTTACTTCGACCGGCATAGTGAAGACCCACATTTGGTGTTGGGCACTATTTTGCCAGATTTAGTAAAAAATGCGAGAAAGGATTGGAATTTACATCCAGAAAAAAAGATTGAACTGTATGATAGTCAAGTTGAACATTCTATTTTAACGGGTTGGAAGCGACATTTAGCAGTTGATCGCCATTTTCACAATTCCAATTTTTTTCATGGGCATACCCATGCCATTCGAGATTTAATCATTCCTGCTTTAGAAAATTCGGTTGTAAGACCCTCGTTTTTAGCCCATATTTCCTTAGAGTTGATGCTCGATAGCACCTTACTAACAGAAAATCATTTGGATGCCGAAGATTTATATGTCCACCTACGCCAATCAGATAGAAAATTACTACAACGATTTCTAGAAATAAACAATGTAAATGATACGGATCATTTCTTTACATTTTTTGAGAAATTCATAAAGTCGAATTACCTGAACAGCTATCGCCAAAGCGAAAACATCATGTATGCTTTAAATCGTATTTGCATGCGTATTTGGAAAGATCCATTGAATGAGGAGCAAATGCAAAATCTTTCGGCAATACTTATTGAATACCATGAATTATTGAAGGAAAATTATATGGAAATATATGATGAAATCAGTCTGGTAATAGCCCCATCAACATAAAATAAATTAGCATATAAATAATTCTCAAATAGATTAATTTTGGAATGAAAGGGAGAACAAATTGGCTGTCAAATTCAAATTATCAATTGAAAAAATTATCTTCGCTCCATGTCACTATTTGAAATAAAAGAACGGATTGAAAGCCTTGTAAAAGAGCTAAATGAGCATAATTACAAATATTATGTATTAGCACAAGCAGAAATTTCAGATTTTGAATTCGATAAAAAGCTTGAAGAGCTAGCCAAATTAGAGCAAGAGTACCCTGAATATTTAGATCCAGAATCGCCGACTATCAAAGTTGGCGGATACATCACCAAGGAATTTGAAACGGTAAGGCATAAATGGCCGATGTTATCCTTGGGGAACACCTATAATGAACAAGATTTAAAGGAATTTGATGAGCGTGTTCGAAAATCGATTGGCAATGATTTTGAGTATGTATGTGAGTTAAAGTTCGATGGATTATCCATTAACATTACGTATGAAAATGGAAAAATGATACGTGCAGTTACGCGAGGAGATGGGACACAGGGAGATGATGTAACGAATAATGTAAAGACTATACGCAGCATACCTAAAACAATAAAGGGAGAATCCTTACCCGAATCATTTGATATTCGAGGTGAGATATTTATGCATCGAGCAGCATTTGAAAAGCTTAATAATGAGCGTATTGAAAACAATGAACTAGCATTTGCGAATCCTAGAAATTTTGCATCTGGAACATTAAAAATGCAAGATTCGGCGGTAGTTGCTAAGCGACCATTAGATTGCTTTTTATATTTTTTATACAGCGATAAGAATAATTTCAGCACCCATTGGGAGAGTTTAGAGGCTGTAAAAAAATGGGGTTTTCATGTATGTGAGCACACCAAATTATGCAAAAGCATTGATCATGTCTTAGAATTTATCAATTATTGGGATGAGCATCGATTTGGATTGAGTTATGACATTGACGGAATAGTAATCAAGGTCAATAGTTTTAGTCAGCAGCAAGAATTAGGCTTTACCGCTAAATCTCCTCGATGGGCGATATCCTACAAGTACAAGGCACAAGAGGTAGAAACCATTTTAGAAAAGGTGACTTATCAAGTTGGGAGAACTGGAGCTGTAACTCCAGTAGCTAATTTAAAGCCCGTTTTATTGGCTGGCACTACAGTTAAAAGAGCCACTTTGCACAATGCCAATGAAATTAAACGTTTAGATTTACACTTGGGTGATACTGTTTTAGTGGAGAAAGGTGGCGAGATTATCCCCAAAATAATTGCTGTAAATACTGGAAAACGCGACCTAGGAGCAATAAAAGTTGTTTATCCTGATGTATGTCCCGAATGTGAGACAGTTCTCATCCGTAAAGAAGGAGAAGCCGTTCATTACTGTCCCAATGATGAAGGTTGTCCCCCACAAATTATAGGCAAAATGCAGCATTTTATTGGCCGTAAGGCGATGAATATTGATGGATTGGGCGATGAAACCATTGATGCATTTTACAGAAGAGGATTTGTAAAGCACATTAGCGATTTATACACTTTAGAACAGAAGGTAGATTTATTAAAGCAGATGGATCGATTTGGTGAGAAATCGATCAATAATATGATTGAAGGTATTGAGAAATCGAAGGCTATGCCGTTTGAAAAGGTACTTTTCGGACTTGGAATTAGGTATGTGGGAGAAACAGTGGCGAAGAAGCTGGCGGCACATTTTAAAAATATCGACCAATTGATGGGTGCAAGCTTTGAGGAACTAAAAAGCGTAGATGAGATAGGTGAGCGCATTGCAGAGAGTCTGATTGAATATTTCAAGGATCCCAAACATATTGAGCAGATTGAAGCCTTGAGGAATCATGGATTACAGTTTGAATCCTTGCATAAAAGTATTATTTTAGAGAGCAATACATTTGAGGGCAAGACATTTATTATTTCGGGGGTATTTGGAGATTATAGTCGCGATGAGTTAAAAGACTTGATTGAGGCTAATGGGGGAAAAATATTGAGCAGTATTTCACCAAAACTGAACTATTTAGTTGCTGGCGACAATATGGGGCCTGCGAAGCTTGAAAAAGCAATAAAACTTCAAATTCCAATCATTTCTGATGAAGATTTAATCAAAATGTTGCAATAATTTTAAGAAAATGCCTGAATATTTAAAAAATCCTCTTAATATTGAGACATTTTCAATTAAAATCAAAAAAATAGATAAAAATAAATGAACAAGTTTCATGGAACGGGAGTAGCCATCATCACTCCATTTAAAACTGATGGAACTGTTGATCACGCTGCTTTAAAAAATGTGATAGATCATATTATCAATGGCGGTGTTGAGTACATTGTATCATTAGGAACTACTGGCGAGTCGGCTACCTTGAGCAGCGACGAGAAAAAAGCGGTTTGGGAGACTACGATATCACATGTTGATGGACGCGTAAAACTTGTAGCAGGATTAGGAGGAAATAATACATTAGAGCTTATAAACGACCTAAAGAAGTTTGACAGCAAAGGCTTTGACGCTATTTTATCAGTCTGCCCCTATTACAATAAACCTACACAAGAAGGAATATACCAACATTACAAGGCGATAGCGGAAGAAAGCATTTTACCGATCATTTTATATAACGTTCCGGGTAGAACGGGAGTAAATATGACCGCTGACACTACACTTCGTTTGGCACATGATTTCAAGAATA
>NZ_JBIIPN010000025.1:0-23622 GCF_044342615.1 Daejeonella sp.
GTTGGACAGCAGATGGAAAAAATATTGTCTGGTCGGAGACCAATAAAACATTGACGAGTATTTACACATTAAGTGTGGATGGAAAAAATATTACTGAATTAAGTAAGGGTGAAAAAAATTATATAGGTGCTGCTAAAATAAATGCATCAAATACTTATGTATCCTTCACCTTACAAAACACATCACAGTTTCCTGAATTATATGTAAGTAAATTAAACGAGTATGCGCCAAAAAAAATTACTTCTATTAATGCGAACAATATTTCATTGCCTTTAGGCAGAACAGAACTAATTAAATGGAAAGGCGCCGATGGTTTAGAGATAGAAGGTTTATTAACTTATCCCTTAAACTATACTGCTGGAAAAAAAGTACCCTTATTATTAAATATACATGGCGGCCCTGCTGGCAATTTTGGTCAAACTTGTATTGCTACTAATCAGGGAACTTATCCAATAGCTGCTTTAAGTGAAGACGGATATGCTATTTTGAGACCAAACCCAAGAGGATCAAGTGGTTACGGAAGTAATTTTAGAATGGCCAACAGACAGGATTGGGGTGGTAAAGATTATATTGACTTAATGACTGGTGTAGATCAAGTGATAAAAATGGGCGTTACAGATGAGACTATGTTAGGTGTAATGGGATGGAGTTATGGAGGTTTTATGAGTAGCTGGATTGTTGGACATACGAATCGTTTTAAAGCTGCTTCCATTGGAGCGCCTGTTGTGGATCTTGGCTTTCAAAATTTGACCGATGATATTGAAGGATTTTTACCTTCTTATTTTAAATCAGATCCTTGGAATAATTGGTCAATGTATAGTGAGCATTCACCTATAAGATATGTTCAAAATGTAAAAACACCTGTGATGCTACAACACGGGGAAGCTGATCAAAGAGTTCCTTTGGGTAATTCTATTATGTTTTACAATGCATTAAGAAGAAGAAATATTCCAGTGAAGCTGTTGGTTTTACCAAGACAAGCTCATGGACCTAATGAACCAAGAATGGTTTTAAAAACAATGCAAACCAACCTAGAGTGGTTTGCAAGTTTACTTAAGCCATAGACTCTATTAGAGCATCGATAAGGAGGATTTTGAAGCTATACGGAATGCTGTGGATACCTATCACCTTGTTTTAGTACAGAACAATGGCAAGAAAATGAATTTGTATCAAACTTGGATGAAGGATGTTTTTAGGTTGTTTATACTTGCTGTTGGTAGTAGAGAGGAAATCATCTATTTAAGATGGAGTGAGATATTTAACCTAAAAAATGGCACCAAATTCTTTATGATTGGAAAATAAAAGCAGGCAGAATTCAAAAAACAGACAAGAAATATGTAAAATACATCCCCATTGGCGCCGATCTTAAAAAGGCGCTAATGGATATGGAACTAATTTCATCCGTATTAGAATTTATAAAGCACAGCTTTATTTCAAAGAATTACCATAGTTTTCGATTAAAATTCAAACAATATTTTTTTTATTTGGAATTTTACGAACGTGTTTCTACAAAATGTATTGTTACATAAATATGGGATACACGAACGTGTATTTTTTTCAAAAACTGTATTTTAACCTAAATATGAGACACACGACCGAGTGTCTCTACGAATTCCCAAACCACGCGAAAACACAAAACCCGCTCTACTTTCGTAAAGCGGGTTTCGTAGCCCGTAGGGGAATCGAACCCCTGTTTCCAGAATGAAAATCTGGCGTCCTCACCCCTAGACGAACGGGCCAAAAAAAGAAGCTAACTTCTTCGGTAGCGGGAGCCAGACTCGAACTGACGACCTTCGGGTTATGAGCCCGACGAGCTACCAACTGCTCCATCCCGCACTCTGACAATTTTAAAGCTCAAAAGAATGATTGTGTTGCTTTTAAATTGGACTGCAAAGATATATTTCGTTTCTTTGCATTGCAAATATATTTTAAAATAAATTTTTCATGTCGCACAAAGCCGGATTTATTAGTTTGATTGGGAAACCAAATGTTGGGAAATCAACCCTAATGAATGCCTTGGTCGGGGAAAAACTATCCATAGTAACTCCAAAGGCACAAACTACTCGTCACCGAATTTTAGGCATTGTAAATGAACCCGACTCACAATTAGTCTTTTCGGACACCCCCGGAGTTATAAAACCAGTGTATGGAATGCAAGAATCGATGATGAGTTTCGTTAATGGCTCCTTAGTCGACGCAGATATCATCTTATTTGTCACCGATATTAATGAAAAGTACGACGAAAACGATGTCCTTGAAAAATTAGCCAAAACCAGTTCACCTATCGCAGTGATTATCAACAAGATCGATAAATCAAACGAGGATTTGGTGAAAGAAAAAATACTTTATTGGGAAGAAAAACTCAAACCCAAAGCTATTTTCGCTGTATCGGCATTACATGATCATAATGTTCCTGCAGTCATGCAATTTATCATGGATAATCTCCCAGTGCATCCACCATATTACGACAAAGACACTCTAACCGATAGAAATGAACGTTTCTTTGTATCAGAAATAATCCGAGAAAAAGTATTCAAACTCTACGACAAAGAGATTCCATACAGCACCGAAGTGATCATTACCTCATTCAAAGATGAAGCAAAGATTATTCGGATCAGCTCCGAAATTATCGTTGAACGCGATTCACAAAAAAATATCATCATCGGCAAAGCCGGCGAAATGCTTAAAAAAGTAGGAACCTATGCCCGTAAAGACATGGAAGAGTTCCTACAGAAAAAAGTATTCTTAGAAATGTTTGTGAAAGTTATCCCAGATTGGAGAAATAGAAAGAACTATTTGAAGAGTTTTGGGTACGACGATTAGATGTGAGATGGGAGATGTGAGATGGGAGATGTGGTAGTGGAGTTAAAAGTGATTAAACCATCAAAAAAATCTTTTAAAAAAATAAGAAATAATTTAAAAATGAGAGTAACCAGTACTAAGTACTAAATACTTTGTACTAATTACTTTGTACTAAATAAAAAAAATGAGCAATATCGTAGCAATAGTAGGTCGCCCAAATGTAGGTAAATCGACTTTATACAACAGATTAACCGAAACCCGCAAAGCGATAGTTGACGACTTCAGTGGCGTGACCCGTGATAGGCATTATGGCGTTGCTGAGTGGACTGATAAGCATTTTACAGTAATTGATACCGGTGGCTACGTTGCTAACTCAGACGACGTGTTTGAGGCAGCTATACGCGAACAAGTGGTTATCGCTATTGAAGAAGCAACCGTAATTTTATTCATGGTAGATGTGGTAACAGGCATCACCGACCTTGATGATGATATTGCTAAATTATTGCGCCGCAGCAAGAAACCCGTTTTTGTAGTGGTAAATAAAGTGGACAATAACCAAAGAATTACGGACGCAAGTGTATTTTACGGACTTGGATTAGGCGAAATTTACCCTCTTTCATCCATGTCGGGTTCAGGTACCGGCGAACTTCTAGATGAAGTGATTAAACACTTCGAACCAGAAGATGAAAATGAAAATCAATTGCCTAAATATGCCATCGTTGGTCGCCCAAATGTGGGTAAATCATCGCTAATTAATGCTCTAATTGGACGAGATAGAAATATCGTAACTCCCATTGCAGGAACAACGCGCGACTCGATTCACATACATTACAATCAATTTGGACATGAATTTATGCTGATTGATACTGCTGGCCTCCGTAAAAAAACTAAAGTCAAAGAAAATATTGAGTTTTATTCGGTGATGCGTACCATCAAAGCATTGGAAGAAGCAGATGTTGTGATTTTGATGATTGATGCTGTGGAAGGCATTGAATCACAAGATATTAATATCTTTCATTTAGCTGAGAAAAACAAAAAAGGAATTGTTATCCTCGTAAATAAATGGGACCTTATCGAGAAAAACACTAAAACAACTGGTGTTTTTGAAGAACAGATTTATCAAAAAATCGCACCATTTACTGATGTACCTATCGTATTTACATCAGTTGTAGAGAAGCAACGAATCTACAAATCATTAGAGGCCGCATCAAAAGTCTATGAAAATAAACTGAAAAAGATCCCAACCTCCAAATTAAACGATATCATGCTTCCAATCATCGAAAATTACCCCCCACCAGCAGTGAAAGGAAAATACGTGAAAATCAAATATGTGACACAAATTAATGGCTCATCACCCATGTTTGCCTTTTTCTGTAATCTCCCACAATACATTAAAGAACCTTATAAGCGCTTTGTGGAAAATAAATTACGCGAGCATTTCGATTTTACAGGAGTGCCTATTCAAATATTTTTCAGACAGAAATAAATTAAATTATTAACATGAAAAAAATCTTATTTCTAATTGCTCCACTAGCCTTATTTTCTTACGCTTGCAATAACACAGATCAACAAACAATTGACAAGCAAGACTCTCTTCAGGAGGCCGCTGCTGCCGATTCAATGCTTAATTCGGCAATAATGGCTGATTCTTTGATGCAAGACAGTCTTAAAAAAGACTCTATAAAATAATACAATCCTAAGTCATTCATTTTTAGGCGATAAATCTAAATTAAGGTCTATCGCCTATCTACAAATTGCTTGAAATTATCATCAAAAAGCAATATTTGAACCTAAAAACAAGATTTAGAAATTATTATTGATAATCATTCTAAATAATTTGATTTTTTCAAAATCTCGCCGTATCATTGCAGACTATTTAAAATTAGTCTAAATAAAATGATTCGAATATCTGCGGTACTTTTAACCAGTTTACTACTAAGTTATAGTCTTTTTGGGCAAGACAAAAAATCTACTGAAACCCCTAAACTTTCAGACAGCACCATCATTGAGATGCCACAAATCATGATAATTGGTAAACGCGATGGTTTAATAAGTAAAACTCCAGGTTCAGCAATAATTTTAGGATCACGTGACATCAAACAATTTGCTCCACTTACATCCAATGAACTACTTCGTAAAGTGACAGGAATTAATGTGGTGGATGAGGAAGGTGCGGGACTAAGATTAAATATTAGTATTCGCGGATTAGACCCCGACAGAAGTCGCAATATACTTATGCTTGAAGATGGTGTTCCAATTGCACTCGGCCCTTATGGCGAACCTGAGATGTATTTTACTCCTGCAATCGATAAAATGTCGGGAATAGAAATATTAAAGGGCAGCGGACAAATTCTGTTCGGTCCACAAACCATTGGCGGAGTTGTAAACTTTTTCACGGCAGATCCTCCATCATCCGAAGCAACTAGAATTAAATTATCAGGTGCAAAAGATGGCTATTTCTCTGGCTTTGCATCTTATGGAAATACCATTGGAAAAACCGGATTTTTAGTTTCTTACCTTCACAAGAGAGCCGATGAACTTGGAATGACGAATTTCAGACTTAACGATCTTTCGGCGAAAATAAAAATCGAGCTCAATGAAAAATCGAATCTAGGAATCAAATTGGGATTTTATGATGAGCAATCGAATTCCACATACATCGGTTTAACCCAAACCATGTTCGATCAAGGTGAGCAGGATTTTGTTAGAATGGCGCCCAACGATAATATTCCGATCAAGCGACTTTCTGCAAGCACCACACACCAATTTCAAATCAACGAAAATATAAGTCTCAAAACTACTGCGTACGCATACACAACGAGCCGCAACTGGCAAAGACAGGATTTTTCATTTAATTCTTCTGCTTCCAATAAAACAGGTGTTATTTGGGGAAATTCTAGCATAACTAATGGCGCTGTTTACATGCTCAACTCTACGGGAAACCGTAACCGCCAGTTTGAAGTCGCGGGCATTGAACCCCGCCTAAGCATCAATCATAATTTCCTCAATATTAAAAATGAGCTAGAAACAGGTTTTCGCTATCTCTACGAAAAAGCAGATGAACAATTTGTAGTGGGCTCAAATGCTAGTACTTCCGATGGACTTTTACGAGATAAAGAAGTAAGAACAGGAAACTCATTCAGTGCTTATGCACAAAACACCTTCAATATCACTAAAAAACTATCGCTAAATGCAGGTTTACGCTTAGAAAACTTTGATTATGAACGTCAAATTTTACGTGGAAGATACCGCATCAATAATGTAAACAATGTAATTAGAGATACGAATATTGTTTCGAGCGACAATACTTTTGCGCTAATACCGGGTGCTGGATTTAACTACGCAATAAACGATGAAATAAATTTATTTGCGGGAGTGCATAAAGGTTTTGCTCCACCGCGAATCAAAGACGCCATTACTGCCGAAGGAGTGCCATACAATTTAGATGCTGAATTAAGCACCAATTATGAGCTTGGTACACGTATAGGCATCGGCAACGTGCTTAGTGCCGAGTTTACAGCCTTCATTCTTGATTTTCAAAATCAAATCATTCCAGTATCTAACTCCTCAGGGAATTTAAATGCTACTGGAGTTATCAATGGCGGACAAACCATGCACAAAGGTATTGAAGCAGGATTTAAATTTGATTTTGGCAAAATTATTGGATCGAAAAGTTCATACACTTTAGAATCAAGCCTCACCCTCCAAAACTCAGTTTACAGCAGTGATCGATTTATTGCTGTAGGTGGAAAAGCCGTAAATATTAAAAACAATACCCTGCCCTATTCAGCCAATGTAATGATATGGAATGCTGTGGGAATGAACCTTTTGAATGGCTTTGGCTTCAGACTCTCTGGAAATTATATCGGAGAGCAGTTCACCGATGAATTAAACACCAGCATTGCTTCTGCAAATGGTAGAACAGGGCAATTAAAAAGTAGATATATTATTGATGCAAATGCATTTTATCGCATTCCAAAGACCAATGCGAGCTTAAACCTTGCTGTAAAAAACCTAAGCAATGAACGATATATAAGCACCAGAAGACCTGAGGGAATTCGAGTAGGCTTACCTAGGTTAGTCACTGCGGGATTTGAAGTTAGTTTTTAATCAGATCAAAATCGACTCTAAACCCGTTTCGAAATTTCGGAACGGGTTTTTTATTTTCAAATAATTATCAGCTACAAGATAATATTCCGATTTTAGTCCCAGAAAATATTAACAATGAAAAGAACTACAGAACAAGATTCTAATTATACCGATTTAGACAAAATGTCTGTCGCAGAGCTCCTGCATGGAATAAACAAGGAAGATAAATCGGTCCCATTAGCAGTTGAAAAGGTTATTCCTGCCATTGAGAGCTTAGTAAACGTAATTGTAGAAAAGATTAGTAATGGGGGGCGTCTTTTTTATATTGGGGCAGGTACTAGCGGCAGACTTGGGATTTTGGATGCTTCTGAATGCCCTCCAACCTATGGTGTTCCATTTGACATGGTGGTAGGTATCATTGCTGGTGGCGATAAAGCCATCCGCAAAGCCGTTGAAAATGCTGAGGACAATGCAGAACAAGCATGGAAAGATCTTCAGGAGTTTAACATTTCTGATAAAGATGTGCTAGTTGGAATTGCAGCTTCTGGAACTACGCCTTACGTAATTGGCGGATTAAAAACAGCGAATGAAAACGGATTAGAAACGGGTTGTATTGTATGTAATGCAGGAAGTCCCGTAGCTGAAGCCTCAAAATACCCTATTGAAGTGGTTGTAGGACCCGAATTTGTAACAGGTTCAACACGCATGAAATCAGGAACTGCCCAAAAATTGGTTCTAAATATGATTAGCACAACAACTATGATTCGTTTAGGCAAGGTGAAAGGCAATAAAATGGTTGATATGCAGTTAAGCAATATAAAACTAGTTGGCCGCGCAGTTAACATGATCATGCAGGCTACTAACCTGGATGAAAAAACCGCACAAACGCTTCTAGATCAATATGGTAGCGTGCGTAAGGCGGTTGAAAATGCACCAAAAAACTAAAAAATAAGGTTTAAATGCACGAAATAGAACCATATTATCGCTGGAGAGACGATTATATCGCTTCTGAAGATCCACTTTCGCCATTTTATCAAACAAAATATAGCGAATTTGAATTTGATAAGCAAATCTATAACTACCTGATACATCCCCAATGGGATTTCTTCGGTTCTCAAACACTTTATCTAAAAGTTTTGTTTGCCGATTATGAAACCGGTTTTGCCATCATCGAATTTATAGGTGAATGGAATGATGCCCTACACAATGACGTAATGATTCTTAAACGCGAAATTATCGAGCTAATGGTGGATGAGGGCATCAATAAATTTATCCTCATCGGAGAAAATGTACTCAACTATCATTCATCAGACGATTGTTATTATGAAGAGTGGTTTCAAGATGTGGAAGATGGTTGGATTGCAGGGATAAACTTTAGAGAGCATGTAATCAGTGAGTTCAAACGAAATAATATAGATTACTACCTAAATTTTGGAGGTAATTTAGATGATATGGCTTGGCGTAACTTAAAACCTTCTCAGCTTTATAAAAATGTTGAAATGGAGTTAACAAAGAGATTAAATTAGTAGATTCTGATATTAAGAGAAATCGCAATAATTAATACAGGCGCATCAAAAAAAATCATCTCACATTAAAATATTGTTCATTTTTAGTAAATTCGATAAAAAATAATACCATGTCAGAAAAAGAAACAGTTATTCAATACAATCAAGAACCAATTATACAACGTGAAGGCGGAATTACTTCAAGAAATTTCCTTCCCAATGTATTTTTATGGATGTTTATTGCGCTTGCACTCTCTGCAGGTTTTGCATGGCAATTTTCTAGCGATCAGGGACTTTTAAGCATGCTCATTGATTTACAAACTGGAGGAAGAACAACTTTAGGAACTATCGCCATGTTTGCTCCATTAGCATTTGTTTTGGTGATGTCATTCGGAATGAACAGATTATCATTTCCTGTTCTAGCCCTCATTTTTGTTTTATACTCTGCCGCAACAGGAATCAGCTTGAGCTATATTTTACTAGTTTATACCTCTTCTTCTGTTTTAGGATGTTTTATTTCAGCATCCTTATTATTCGCAGTAATGGCCATTGCTGGATACAGAACGCAGACAGATCTAACCAAATTTGGCCCAATTTTAATGATGGCTCTTGTAGGAATTGTGATTGCAAGCATCGTTAATTTCTTCTTAGGAAGCAGTCAGCTAGATTATATCATCAGTTTCATTGGGGTTGCCTTATTTATAGGTTTAACTGCTTATGATATGCAAAGATTAAAGCGCATCGCCGCCGGAATTGAGTATGGTGATGCATCTGCAAATAAAATGGTAATTATGGGCGCATTAACCCTTTATCTAGATTTCATCAATCTATTTTTAATGCTTCTCCGTTTATTTGGTGGAAGAAAATAAAATATTTAGGGCTATATTTTAGAAAGGATTTATCAAACAAATTCTATAAAATATAGCCCTGTTTTAATTTCCTGCCAAATTAATCTTAATGTCATAAATAGCATTTCTCCCTACAAATTTGCTTTTCAGCGAATTATCTTGCACTTTTGCACTGCTTATTCAGAAAGACGGAGGGATTAGACCCTACGAAGTCTTAGCAACCTGTGCTTACAAGGTGCTACATTCTATCTCGCATATTCGGGAAAAGATAAGTTAAAGTCATTGAATACCGACTTTTTGAGTAAAGCCTTTTTAGATGTAAAATTTTGATCTGAGTTCAATGGGACTTGATTATGCATTGTTAATAGCATAATTCATTCTCAAATCTCACATCTCATATCTCACATCTAAATGCCTATATCTTAAAAAGAATAATGAGTATTAGAGAAGAACTAAAAAAGAGAATACTAGTAATCGATGGCGCGATGGGCACCATGATTCAGCGTTATCAATTAACAGAACAAGATTTTAGAGGCGAACGTTTTAAAGATCATCCTTGTGATGTTAGAGGCAATAATGACCTATTAAATATTACCCGTCCAGATATAATAAGAGCAATCCATGCCGAATATTTGGAGGCTGGTGCAGATATTATCGAAACCAATACCTTCAGCACGCAACGTATATCCATGGCTGATTATCAGATGGAAGTGCTCTCTTATGAAATGAGCTTTGAAGGTGCACGTATTGCCAAAGAAATAGCACAAGAATATACGCAAAAAAATCCAAATAAACCGCGTTTTGTTGCTGGTGCCCTAGGTCCAACAACAAAAATGGCGTCTATGTCGCCAGATGTAAACGACCCAGGATACCGTGCCGTAACATTCGATGAGCTCGTTGAAGCCTATTACGAACAGGTAAAAGGCTTGATTGAAGGTGGTGCAGATATGCTCCTATTTGAAACAATCACCGATACCTTGATTACCAAAGCCGCACTTTTCGCAGCAAAAAACTACGAAAACGAAAGTGGCAGGAAGATTGAAATCATGATTTCGGGTACGATTACTGATGCCAGTGGAAGGACTTTATCCGGTCAAACCGTTGAAGCATTTTTGAATTCTTTGAGCCATGCCAATCTCTTGAGCATTGGCTTAAACTGTGCCTTAGGTGCAAAAGATATGCGCCCGCACATTGAAGAACTTTCTCAGAAAGCAGGTTGCTTTATCTCCGCATACCCAAATGCAGGTTTACCCAATGAATTTGGTGGATATGATGAGCTGCCTCATGAAACGGCACACTTGGTGGAGGATTTCATGGCGAGTGGTTTTGTGAATATTGTAGGTGGTTGTTGCGGCACAACCCCCGAACACATAAAATGTATTGCAGAAAAAGCAGCCAAATTTACACCGCGCGTACCTTCCATACCTGAGCCCTTTATGCGCCTAAGTGGATTGGAACCGGTTACTTTGACTCCTGAAACGAATTTTGTGAATGTTGGGGAGCGGACAAACATTACAGGATCTCCAAAATTTTCAAAGCTTATTTTGAGTGGGAATTATGATGAGGCCCTTTCGGTAGCTCGTCAGCAAGTGGAGGGTGGAGCACAAATAATTGATGTAAATATGGACGAGGGCATGCTTGATTCGGAAGCAGCCATGGTCAAATTTCTAAATCTAATTGCTTCAGAACCAGATATTTCTAAGTTGCCAATCATGGTCGACTCCTCCAAATGGTCGGTTATTGAAGCGGGATTAAAATGCCTACAAGGTAAAGGAATTGTCAATTCTATTTCGCTTAAAGAAGGTGAAGAAGCCTTTATAAAATATGCCTCCAAAATTCGTCAATATGGTGCCGCTGTAGTAGTGATGGCATTTGATGAAGCCGGGCAAGCAGACTCGCTCGAAAGACGTATCGAAATCTGCAAAAGATCTTATGATATTTTGGTGAATGAGGTCAATTTCCCCGCTCAAGATATCATTTTCGATCCGAATATTCTTACCGTTGCAACGGGATTAGAGGAGCATAATAATTATGCGGTAGACTTTATTGAAGCAACTCGCTGGATTAAACAAAATCTTCCTTTAGCCAAAGTGAGTGGCGGAGTAAGTAATATTTCATTCTCATTTAGAGGAAATAATACCGTACGTGAAGCGATGCACTCTGCATTTTTGTACCATGCCATTAAAGCTGGTCTCGACATGGGGATTGTGAATGCTGGAATGCTAGAAGTGTATGAGGAAATTCCAAAAGATCTACTTGTACTTGTTGAGGATGTTTTATTAAATCGCAGGCCAGATGCTACAGAACGCTTGGTCGAGTTTGCCGAAACCATCAAAACGAAGGGTAAAGTAATTGTCAAAGATGAAGAATGGCGTAAAGAAAGCGTTGAATCAAGGCTTTCTCATTCATTGATCAAAGGAATCATTGATTATTTGGATGAAGATGTTGAGGAAGCAAGACAGAAATACTCCAAGCCACTAGAGGTGATTGAAGGCCCACTGATGGACGGAATGGGCATTGTGGGCGATTTGTTCGGTCAGGGTAAAATGTTCCTTCCGCAGGTCGTTAAATCGGCTAGGGTGATGAAAAAAGCAGTAGCCTATCTCCTGCCCTTTATTGAGGAAGAAAAACGAACAAATGCCGATAGCAATCAGCGGAAAAATGCAGGTAAAATATTGTTGGCAACCGTAAAAGGTGATGTTCACGACATCGGTAAAAATATTGTGGGTGTAGTACTTGCCTGTAATAATTTTGAAGTGATCGACCTTGGCGTGATGGTTCCAGCACAAAAAATCATAGAAGTAGCAAAAGCGGAGCAGGTAGATATCATCGGACTAAGCGGTTTAATTACTCCATCTTTAGATGAAATGGTCCATTTTGCGAAAGAAATGGAACGCGAAGGATTTAGCATTCCTTTGATCCTTGGCGGAGCAACTACTTCAAGAATTCATGCTGCTGTTAAAGTAGCACCTAATTATTCTGGTCCCGCAGTACACGTACTCGATGCCTCTCGGAGCGTAACGGTATGTAGCACTTTAATGAGTGATGAAAATCGCGATGCCTATATTTCTGGTATTCGTGAAGAATATGACAAGGCACGTGAATCGCATTTAAGCAAGAAATCGGATAAACAATTTAAAACAATAGAAGAAGCAAGAGCTGCTAAATTCAATATAGATTTTAAGAGCACTGAAATTAAAAAACCAGCTTTCTTGGGCACGAAAGTGTTTACCGAATTCTCATTGGAAGAATTGGTCCCATACATCGATTGGACACCATTTTTCCATACTTGGGAACTCCGAGGAAGCTTCCCGCGTATTTTTGAAGATCAATATGTGGGTCTTGAAGCTAAAAAATTATACGATGAAGCCAGGCTTTTATTGACTAAAATTATTGCGGATAAATCCCTTAGAGCAAAAGGTGTTATCGGTTTCTGGCCGGCTAATTCTGTGGGCGATGATATTGAATTGTACACAGATGAAAGTAGGACTCAGGTCTACAAAACCATTCATACCCTTCGTCAGCAATCAGAAAAACCTAAAGATGAAGCCTATTATGCTTTATCCGATTTTGTAGCGCCCAAAGAATCAGGAATCGCCGATTATTGGGGTGGATTTGCGGTGACAACAGGTATTGGTTGTGATGAATTGGTGGCTATTTTCGAAAAGAACTTTGACGATTATAATAGCATCATGGTCAAGGCCCTCGCCGACCGACTAGCAGAGGCCTTTGCCGAACGAATGCATGAATTAGTCCGTAAAGAATTTTGGGCTTACTCAAATAATGAATCACTTAGTAATGAGGAACTTATAAAGGAAAAATATGTTGGTATTCGTCCCGCACCTGGTTACCCAGCCTGCCCAGACCATACCGAAAAAGCAACATTATTTGAAATTTTAGATGCAGAAAATACAACAGGCATTCACTTAACAGAAAGCTTCGCAATGTATCCAACTGCGGCGGTCAGCGGTTTCTATTTTGCACACCCTCAATCCCGTTATTTCGGATTAGGAAAAATCAATAAAGATCAAGTAATTGATTATGCAAAACGTAAAAACATGCCATTGGAAGATGTGGAGAGGTGGTTGAGCCCGAATTTGGGGTATTAACGAGGGGTAGGCAGTTGGCAGTTGTCAGTTATCAGGCTAACGACAAAAGGAGTTGACAGTTGGCAGTTATCAGGCAAACGACAAAAGGAATTGACAGTTGGCGGTTAACAGACTAATGACAAAAGGAATTGAAAGTCCCTTACCTGATAACTGACAACCGACAACCGACAACTGATAACTGATAACCGGTATAAATAAATGATTAAAAGGTAAAAATTTTTATAAACTATTTTTTCAAAGTAATTTATCTCGAAATAATAATTAAAGGAGATGACTGATTCAGAGAAAAGATATACAGAATTAAAAGTATGGCAAGAAGCTAGGAAACTATCAAAAGAAGTTTATTCAATTACAGCAGAGTTTCCTAGAGAAGAACAATATGGCTTAATAAATCAAATAAGAAGATGTGCAATATCTGTACCATCAAATATTGCGGAAGGATGTGGAAGAAATCATTCGAAAGATAGTATTCGATTCTTTCATATCGCAAGAGGATCTCTCTATGAACTAGAAACTCAATTGTATCTTTGCTTTGATTTAAATTATTTAGATGAACCTAAACTTAAAGAAGTTCTACTATCAACAGAACTAAGCAGAAAATTATTAAGTGGCTTTATTAAGTATTTTCAAAATCTAAAACCAAAACCAAAGAAAACGTCAGATAAAGATAATTGGCAACCGATAACTGATAACCGACAACTGATAACTGACAACTGACAACCGATAACTGACAACCGATAACTGATCAAAAAAATGAAAATAACAGAACATATATCCTCCGCAAAAGGAAAAACGCTTTTCTCATTTGAGCTTCTACCGCCTGTTAAAGGTCAGAGTATTCAGGGTATTTACGATGCGATTGATCCACTGATGGATTTCAATCCTCCTTTTATCGATGTTACCTACCACAGGGAAGATTATATTTACAAGCAGCATGATAGCGGATTGCTTGAGAAAGTTTCCTATCGTAAACGGCCTGGGACTGTAGCTATTTGTGCAGCAATTATGAATAGGTATAAGGTAGATGCTGTGCCGCATCTTATTTGTGGTGGTTTTACGAGAGAAGAGACAGAAAATGCACTCATCGATCTTCAGTTTCTTGGGATAGATAATGTGCTAGTTTTGCGTGGCGATGCTCGTCATGCAGATTCCGGATTTATTCCTACTCCTGGTGGCCATGCCTACGCTACCGACTTACTTCAGCAGGTGGTAAATATGAATAATGGTGTTTACCTTCATGAAGATCATGATACAGCTTATAAAACACAGTTTTGCATCGGTGTGGCCGGATATCCTGAGAAGCATTTTGAAGCACCAAACTTAAAAACGGACTTCAAGTACTTGAAAATGAAGGTAGATATGGGGGCCGAATTTATTGTAACTCAGATGTTCTTCGACAATTCAAAATACGTTGAATTTGTTGATTTATGTCGCAAAAATGGCATCAATGTGCCAATCATTCCGGGACTAAAGCCAATTACATCTTCTAAGCAAATGATTAGCTTGCCGAAAATATTCCACATCGATTTGCCAGAAGATTTAAGCGAGGCGGTAGCAAAATGTAAATCTGAAAAGGAAGTGAGAGAAGTGGGAATTGAACACATGATTGCTCAATGTAAAGATCTTATCAAAATTGGTGCTCCTGTTTTACATTTTTATACGATGAGTAATCCTGGCCCGACACGCAAGATTGCAGAAGCTATTTTTTAAAGAAATTTCATCGGATGAAGATATCATCCGATGAATTAAATTTATTCAAAAAGATTTCGATAAAAATGAATCATCTTTTGGGACAAAGGCCTTTTAAGATGTTTTTCTTTTATTGTCAATAATTACAGATCAATTGCTTCAAATTTTGGAGTTAACAAATGCATAATTAACCATCCACTTAAATAAGCTGTACCACAAATTACGAACATGATATAGTAAGCCGTTTGGATCTGACCAATACCTTCATAGTAAACGAAAAGTTTTTTCTGTACGAGTATTGACAACAAAATTCCACCAAGTCCACCAAACATACCACCAAGTCCAGTTACAGAGGCGATAGCCTTTTTAGGAAACATATCCGACACTGTGGTAAAAATATTTGCACTCCAAGCTTGGTGAGCTGCTGCGGCAAGGCCTATAACAGAGACTGCAAGCCACATATTTATAGAGCCTAAAAGCTGCGCAAAAACAATAGGTATCACACAAACAGCATAAATTAACATACTTGTTTTCCGAGCTTTAAATACAGGCCAGCCCTTGTTTACAAGCTTTAAAGGCAGCCAACCACCACCTACACTTCCAAAACTAGATATAATGTATACCATTGCGGTGGGGATAGCAAGTTCCGTGGAACTTAGTTGGTATTGCTTTTTTAAAAAATCGGGTAACCAGAATAGGTAAAACCACCAAATTGGATCCGTAAGTAACTTCCCCAATGCAAATGCCCATGTTTGCTTAAACTTCAATAAAGTTAACCAAGAAACCTTCTCGGTATTTTCTTTTATAGATTTATCTTCCACATCCGAGTGGATATAGTCAAATTCAGCCTTCGACAATCGAGCCTGCTTAGCAGGAACTTCATAATATATAAACCAAAGAATTAACCAAATGAAACCAATTAATCCGGTAATAATAAATGCCCATTTCCAACCCCATTTTTCAGCAATAAATGGAACAGTTAGAGGGGCAATTATTGCGCCGATATTAGACCCGCTATTAAATATTCCTGTTGCTAGCGCGCGTTCTTTCTTAGGGAACCACTCTGCTGTAACTTTTATTGCGGCTGGAAAATTTCCTGCTTCGGTTACACCTAAAAAAATACGAGCTATGCTAAAACCCATGGTTCCAGTTGCAAAAGCATGACCCACTGCTGCTAAACTCCACAAGGCAGTAGCTAATGCATAGCCAATTTTAGTCCCCAATCTATCAATGATTCTGCCTGCGAAAATCATTCCTAAGGCATAGGCAATTTTAAAAGCTATTTCTATGTTCGCATAATTGGCTGCTTCGGCAACCGCATCCCATTGAAAAGCGGTAGCTAAATAAGGTTTTAATAAACTAATAACCACTCGATCTAGATAATTCACTGTGGTGGCAAAAAACACCAATGAGCAGATTGTCCAGCGATATTTACCAATTTTTTCTTGATTCATTTTTTTAAAATTTAAAATATTCTTTAGCGTTGTTATAACAGATATCTTGAATCAATTTACCTAACCATTCCTTATCAAAGGGTAGCTCACCATTTTCAACATCATTACCAAATATGTCGCATAATAAGCGGCGAAAATACTCGTGACGCGGATAGGAGAGAAAGCTTCTTGAATCGGTGAGCATCCCAATAAAACGGCTGAGTAAACCCATATTTGAGAGGGCATTTATTTGCCTAGTCATTCCATCCTTTTGATCTAAGAACCACCATGCGGAGCCCCACTGCAATTTTCCAGCAACCGTACCATCCTGATAGTTACCAATCATTGCGGCCATAACTTCGTTGTGTGCTGGATTTAGATTGTATAGGATAGTTTTAGCCAATTTGTTTTGGGAATCTAGTTTATTTAAAAATCTAGCTAAAGCCTGCGCTTGTAAAGAATCTCCAATAGAATCGAAACCAGCGTCTGGTCCGATGCTTTGAAACAATCTATCATTATTATTACGAAGAGCTCCTAAATGAAACTGTTGCACCCATCCTTTTTCATGATTCCATAATGCGAATTGAAAAAGCATCGCCGATTTGAATTGAAGATTTTCCTTTTCAGATAAAGGTTCCTTATGTCTAATTTTTTTAAAAATATGTCTAACTTCAAGCTCAGTAAAGTTTTCAGAATAGATATTTTCTAAGCCATGATCAGAAACACTGGCGCCATTTTCTGCAAAAAAATCATGGCGACTTTTCAAGGCGAAAAGATAATTATCATAATCATTGATACTTAGCTCACACAAGATTTCTAATTTGTCGATATATTCATTTAAGCCTATTAAATCGTCACTATTCATAGCTTTATCGGGCCTAAAAGCTGGTAATACCTGAGTAGAACAATCACTATTTTTCAGAATTTGGTGAAATTCTAGGCTGTCTAAAGGATCGTCGGTAGTACAAAGTACTTTTACCTGCATTTTGGCTAATAATCCTTGTACACTGTAGGATTTAGTTTGCAATTTAGCATTGCATTCATCCCAGATTTTTTTTGCCGTTAGCGGAGAGAGAAGATCAAAAATTCCAAAATAACGTTGTAATTCTAAATGCGCCCAATGATAAAGGGGGTTTCGCATTGTATAAGGTATAGTTTCAGCCCATTTTTCAAATTTTTCCCAATCACTTGCAGCTCCAGTAATAAAATATTCATTTATTCCATTAGCACGCATGGCCCGCCATTTATAATGATCGCCATTTAACCAAACCTGGGTAATATTGTCAAACTGATGATCATTTGCAATCTGCTCGGGCGACAAGTGGTTATGGTAATCAATAATTGGCATATCCTTTGCAAAGTCGTGGTAAAGCTCCTCTGCGGTTTTGCTCTGCAGTAAAAAATTATCGTCTAAGAATTGTTTCACTTATTATTATTTTGAATTAATTAGAGAACGTGATATACCCATTTCGAGGCCACGGAGTTCTGCTAAGCCCTTTAATCTTCCTATAGCTGAGTAACCCGGATTTGTGTGTTTTTTAAGATCATCTAGCATCTGATGGCCATGGTCAGGACGCATTGGAATATTTACCTGACGTTTATGCATTACTTCAATAATAGCCTTAACTATTCTAAACATATCTACATCACCCTCTAAATGATTATCCTCGTAAAAGTCTCCAATTGCATTTCGCTTGGTACTACGTAAATGCAGGAAATTTATTCGTTCCGAAAATTGAAATATTATTTCAACTAAATAATTGTCTGGTCTAACGCCAAAAGAACCAGTACAAAAACAAAGTCCGTTGCTTAATGAGGGCACCTTATGAAATAAATATTTTAAATCGCTAGCAGTTGAAACCACCCTAGGAAGGCCCAGAATAGGATAAGGTGGATCATCTGGATGTATAACCATTTTTACGCCACAAGCTTCTGCAGTAGGAATAATTTTTTCTAAAAAATAAATAAGGTGATCTCTTAATTTATTAGCATCAATCCCTTGATAAGTATTTAAGATATCACGGAATTGTTCAATGGTGAAACTTTCTTCACTGCCAGGTAGTCCGGCAATGATATTCCTTTCAAGCAATTTCTGCTCTTGCTCAGACATTTCCTCAAATTTCTGTTTTGCTTGTTCTATTTCACTAACGGAATAGTCTAAATTGGCATTTACACGTTGGAGAATAAAAAGATCAAAAGCAATAAATGCTAAACGCTCAAAACGAAGCGCTTTTGAACCGTTTGGCAAAGTATAACTAAGGTCTGTACGGGTCCAGTCGAGAACCGGCATAAAATTATATGTAATAACATATATGCCACATTCCGATAAATTTCTGATTGATTGTTTATAATTTTCGATATATTTTTCAAAGCCATTAGACTGGGTCTTAATTGCTTCATGTATTGGCACACTTTCTACCACAAGCCATTCCATACCCGAAGACTCTATTTCCAATTTGCGTTTCTGTATTTCTTCTACAGGCCAGATTTCGCCATTGGGGATATGATGTAAGGCCGTAACAACGCCAACGCAGCCAGCTTGACGAATATCATTTAAACTTACTGGATCTTGAGGACCATACCATCGCATGGTATGGGTCATAGAAAACGTCATTTTAATTATTTATTAGATTTATTTTGAAGAATTAGCATTTGCTCTGCAAAACGAATACCTAGAATTTGTGAAGATTTGGAATCAAAATGGGATTCATCATCTACTTTATTTACCAAACCATCAGACTTTGCAATAGCTGTATTTTTTACTCTTTCGGGCAATGGAGCAATCATCTCATTGATAATTTTACGATTTTCTTTGAAGGTTCCCAGCTCTCCAACAACAACAGGTAGATCAGGATTTTTGCAAACTTCACGAATCCTAGAAATGAGGCGCTCAAGATTCGCCAGATATTTAGCGGCTGTTTCGGGCTTTGTATCCGATTCACCTTGATGCCAAAGTAAACCTTTAATAACTCCATACTTCAAAGCCTCCTCGATGCGTTTAACCGCATCGTCATATGGATGAGTATCCGTTTCTTTATCATAAGCTCCTGGCTGCCATTTGGAAATGGATGTTCCACCAACTGCACTTGGCACCAAAGCAATTTTAACCTTCGGATTTGCTTCAGCCATTTTTACACCAAATGCTAAACCTGGTCCAACGCCAGCAGTCTTTGGTTTATCGAAATGAAGTGGATGTTTCGCTAAAACCCATTCATTTTCTTTATTAAGCATTATGACCTGTGAATTCCCTTCTTTAATAAACTCATCGGTAATTTTACCACGACCAGCCATATTAGATTGGCCTAGCAATAAATAAATATGCACATTCGGGTCAGGTTTTACTTTAGTTTGAGCATAGGTACCGAAACTTGCAAAAAGCAAAACTAAAAGGCTAAATTTATATTTCATCATTTCTATTTTTTTATTAAACTCCACTATTAATCATAAATCCACCATCCACATTTACTACTGTTCCATTAACAAACTTAGATGCATCACTCAACAACCAAACTAGTGTTCCAGCAAGCTCATCAGGAATCCCAAAACGCTTATAAGGAGTTTGATTCATTACTTTTGTACCTCTTTCGGTAGTGCTACCGTCGGGATTGGTAAGGAGTGTACGGTTTTGTTCAGTAAGAAAAAAACCTGGTGCAATGGCATTTATACGTATTTTATCATGATAACGATTAGCTAGTTCTAGGGCAAACCATTTGGTATAACTATCAATAGCAGCCTTACTCATGCTATACCCTAATATTTTAGTAATCGCACGCTGGGAGGCCATAGACGATATATTTACAATACTAGCCGACTCAGACTTGGCCAGAACCTTACCAAATACCTGCGTGGGTAATACTGTTCCCCAAAGGTTTAGATTCATTACCGCTTTAAGTCCATCAAAATTAAGATCAAAAATATCATCGGATGGTTGAACAATAGCCTCTGGCAAATTACCTCCAGCTGCATTTACCAAACCATCAATACGGCCATACCTATTTAATATAATTTCACAAGCTTCTTCTAATTCTAGCTTATTAGTAACATCTGCAGTTAAAGCAATTGCATCTCCACCCGCATTTAATATCGTGTTGGCTCTTGCCTCTGCTATGGCTGTATTTCTACCAAGAATTCCAACAATTCCACCCGATTGAGCAATTGATTTCACAAAAACATCACCCAAAATACCTGTACCGCCAGTTACAACAATAACTTTATTTTTTAAAGAGAACAAATTAGTATTAATCATGTATTATAAATTATTGTACTGTAAACTTTTTCTTCAATCTAATATCTTCTGAAGAGCTACCAATTAAAACCTCAAAGCTTCCTTTTTCAACAACCCAGTTCATATCCTTATCTAATAGTTTCAAATCGTCTGGTTTAAGTGTAAATTTTACCTGCTTTGTTTCACCAGGCATCAGGCTTACTCTTTCAAAGCCTCTCAACTGGCTTTCATAAGTAGTTACGCTGCTCACCTCATCCTTAAAATATAATTGTACTACTTCATCCCCTTTCACTTTGCCTGAATTTGTTACTTCTAAACTAATTTGGATATCTGATTCAGCACTAAAATTATCCGAGTTAAAACTCAAATTAGCGTAAGAAAATGTAGTGTAGCTTAAACCAAAGCCAAATGGATATAATGAACCATAAACATTAGTTTTACCAAAACCATTTGGTCCATCACCTGGCTGTCCTGCGTGCGATCCAGGTTTAAAAGGAAAGTTCAATTCTATCTGTCCAGTACTTTTCGGAAAAGTAACAGGCAATTTACCTCCAGGATTATTTGCGCCAAACAATGTTTCGGCGATTACCGTCCCACCTTCAGCACCTGGAAACCAAGCCTCTAAAATTGATGGTATAAATTTACTTGGCCAATTAATCGTTAATGGCTGACCGTTGATTAATACTAAAACAATCGGTTTCCCAGTCTTATATAAAGCTTTTAATAAGGGTAGCTGATGGCCTGTTAAATCTAAATTAGTTCTTGATCTACTTTCACCAATCTGCATTTCTGTTTCACCCAAGACAGCAATAATCACATCCGAATTCTGCGCTAAAAGCACGGCACTATCAATACTTGATTGTTCCAAAACAGTAATATCAGATGGGAAAATTTCACTTTCAGGCCAATTTGCATCTACAGCTTCACAACCTTTAGCATAATTTACTTTTACTGATCCACCCAAATATGTTTTTATCCCATCCAATACATTCACTACCGAAACATTTGAAGGGCCATATCTACTCATAGAATGATTTTTTTCAATAGCTAGGGGACCGGTAACAAGAATGCTTTTTAGCTTTTTAGAATCAAGTGGGAGTAAATTATCCGTATTTTTCAATAATACCATTGATTCACGATTAATCTGTTTGGCAAAAGCTTGTGCATCAGCATTAAAAACAATTTGATCGGCTGCGGCGGTATCCTTAACAAAAGGTTGATCAAAAAGGCCTAATTGAAATTTAACCCTAAGTACATCAGCTACCCTACTATCCAGCTTACTTTCACTGAATTTGCCTTCGCTTACTAATTCACGAACCGGGCGAATAAACTTGTCAGGAACATCAAAATTCGTACGAATATTTAAACCTGCCTCAAGAACCTGACGAACAGCTTCCTTATAATTTTCTGCAACCTTATGCTTTGTAGTAACATATTCAACTGCTTCACTATCAGAAACTACATAACCATTAAAACCATATTGCTCTCTCAGAAGCTCCGTTAAAAAATAATGACTCGCAATAATTGGTACACCATCCCAATCGTTATAACTAGCCATGATACCCATAGGCTTTGCCTCTTGAATAACTCTTCTGAAGGGGTATAAATACATTTGATGAAGTTCTCTGGGAGCCACATGTGGATCTGTTCGTGCATTTCCATCGCGACCGCCTTTGGGCATACTGTAAACCGCATAATGCTTTAATGTTGCTGCAACTTTTTCTTCTTGAACGCCAAGCACCATCTGCTTGCCTAACTCGGCAATATGAAAAGGATCCTCACCAAAACATTCTACAACACGTCCCCAGCGAGGATCTCTTGCTAAATCCAAAATAGGAACATACACATTGGTATAGCCTAAAGCTTTTGCTTCACGCCCTATAACATGTCCCGCTTTATTAATTAACTGCTTATTCCAAGTACTACCCATACTAATCGGAGAAGGTAAACTGGTAGCCTTTTCATTGGCCAAACCATGAATAGCTTCATTTGTAAAGTCAACAGGAATACCCAAACGAGTTTCTTCAACAAACCATTTTTGTACTTGATTTATAGCACCAGCATGGCGACTATAAGGAAAAGAATATTTAGTGAATGTTTGAGGTCTAAAGGTTGTGTTGTTGAGATGCTCATCAATATTACCAATGCCGTCTTTCCAAATTTTTGTTTTCCAAGATGCTGTTGGTAGCTCATCTTTCAAAACCCTACCATAACCGTATAAAGTAGCTAATTGATTTGACTTTTCATTCAGCGTCATATGTGAAAGCAAATCCTTAATCCTAATATCTACGGCTTGCTTTGGATCTTCAAACAAATCTTTAACTCCGTTTTTATTGAAATCTATCCATCCTTTCCGATAAATATTTGAAGCATCTTTCTGCGCAAAAACACTTGCTGAACAGATCAAAAACAATAGAACAATTAGAATTATATTTTTATTTCTGTTTAACATTGTTGTTTTTATTAAAGTATTCTAAAAGTAAATAGCGATTGATATTTAAATCTTTAAAGGATTTTAGTAATGGACTATAAAATTGATAATCATTGTTAACTAGGCCCTTATTCGCATCGTTATTTGAAGGGTCGGCCTTAGTGTACTCAGGATCATTATCTTGGTACTTAAACCAATGCCAGCCGATGCAACTGTTTGATTCAAGTAAGCTCAAACAATAATTTTGATAAAATAAGCCTCTATCATTCTGTGTTTTAACTACCCATCCTGCGCCAGATTGATTGGCAAGACCAGAATCTTCGGCTTTTACATAAAATTCAGTGATGATTAATGGCTTTCCCGACCACTTTTCCCAATTTTTCATGCTCTGTTGCGAGGGAGTCCAAGTACCATAATAATTTACTGAAGTAACATCAATATACTTGCCTGCTGCCTCCATAAATTGTCGGACGTTCTTCTCTCCTGAATAA
>NZ_JBIIPN010000130.1:0-7289 GCF_044342615.1 Daejeonella sp.
AAAATGTCATTCAGATGGGTAATCAGCGTCGCTCATGGCCCAATATTCTAGCTGCAATTAATGAATTGCATGCCGGAATTATAGGACGACCATACGCCGCAAAAACTTGGTACACTAATAATCGCCCTTCAATTGGTGTCGGTAAAATTGCCCCGGTACCAGAATGGCTTGATTATGATTTATGGCAGGGACCCGCACCTAGGCGAGAGTTTAAGGATAATCTAATTCATTATAACTGGCATTGGTTTTGGCATTGGGGAACTGGCGAAGCGCTCAATAATGGAACACACATGATTGATTTGGCACGTTGGGGTTTACAGGTTGACTACCCTACAAAAGTAAGCTCTGCTGGTGGTAGATATCGCTATCAAGATGATTGGGAAACTCCTGATACACAAAATATTACAATTGAATTTGGAAACAAATCGACCATTAGTTGGGAAGGTAGAAGTTGCAATCCTTTCCCAATTGAAGGAAGTTCCGTTGGCGTGATTTTTTATGGCGAAAATGGTACGATGGTTATCGGTGGTGGAAATTCTTATAAAGTATTCGACCATAATAATAATTTAATCAAGGAAGCAAAAAATGAGGTTAAGGTTGATCCTAATAATTTAAGTAATCCATCTCAACAATTAGATGCATTCCATCTTCAAAATTTCTTTGCAGCGATAAAAAATGGAGAACCCCTGGCTTCCGACATCGATGGAGGCCATAAGAGCACACTTTTATGCCAATTGGGTAATATCGCGCAACGCACAGGAAAAACACTTCTGGTCGATTCTGTAAATGGCCATATTTTGAATGATCGAGAGGCTATGAAACTTTGGACTAGAGAATACCAAAAAGGCTGGGAGCCTAAGGTTTAGGCTTCAACAGGAAATACTAAAACGTATAAAATTTCATTTGTTTGGAAATGATATTATTTGAAAAATTATTTGAAAAATGATAAAAACTAATCTTAAAAATCTTCTTTTTATAAATCTCGTGATGGTAATCTCTTTGGGCTGTACTACTAAAAATAACCAATTATCTAGCCAAAGCCTCGATAAAATAAAATTGATTACGCTCGATCCCGGTCATTTTCACTCGGCCTTGGTACAGAAGTCAATGTACGAGAATGTAGATTCTATGGTTCATGTTTATGCACCTGAGGGTCAAGAATTAAAATCTCACCTCAGTTTAGTAGATGGGTACAATTCCCGAGAGGAAAAACCGACTTTTTGGAAGGAGAAAATTTATACGGGACCTGATTTTCTGGATAAAATGCTTTCCGAAAAGGCAGGCAATGTTGTTGTAATTGCGGGTAATAATAAAATGAAGACCGATTATATTGCTAAATCTGTAGAAGCAGGACTCCACGTTCTTGCTGATAAGCCGATGGCAATCGATTTGGATGGCTTTAATAAGCTTGTCAAGGCTTTTCAAATGGCGGAAAAAAACAAGGTTCTTCTTTATGATATCATGACCGAGCGCTATGAGATTAATACCATGCTTCAAAAGGAGTTTGCTCATCTACCCGCATTTGGTCAGCTAGAAGAGGGTAGTCCCGAAAATCCCTCAGTAACCAAGGTTAGTGTGCATCATTTCTATAAAAATGTATCGGGTAAGCCTTTGGTTAGACCAACTTGGTTTTTTGATGTAAAACAACAGGGCGAAGGAATTACAGATATTACTACCCACTTAGTTGATTTGGTGCAATGGGAATGCTTCCCAAATCAAATTTTGGATTATAAAAAGGATATTGAAATTGTTTCGGCTAAAAGATGGCAGACAAGCATAAATGCTGAGCAATTCGAAAAGGTTACGCAGAAGAAGGAATATCCTGAATTCCTTAAATCAGATGTCAAAAATGGAGTTTTAAGTCCCTATTCCAATGGTGAAATAAATTATCGCCTAAAAGGCATTCATGCTAAAATATCAGTCACCTGGGATTTTCAAGCCCCTGAAGGAACTGGCGATACCCACTTTTCTGTGATGAGGGGCACCAAAGCTAGTGTAATCATTAAACAGGGTAAAGAACAGAATTTTAAACCTGCATTATACATCGAACCAAGAGAAAATACAGATCTAAATTCTTTTGAAAAGGCCTTAATAGCAGATTTAAAGCAGGTTCAAAAGCAATATCCTGGACTTGAACTCAAAAAAGTAGCAAAGGGCTGGGAAGTAATTATTCCAGATTCTTATAAGGTTAGTCATGAGGATCATTTTGCTCAGGTGACTAAAAAATACTTGCAATTTTTAAAGGATGGTGCTTTGCCATCATGGGAGGTGCCAAATATGATTGCGAAGTATTATACAACTACAAAGGCCCGTGAAATGGCTTTGGACTTAAAATAACTATGATTATCGGGTCTAATCTTTTAAAATTATTTAAGCTTTTCCAGTAATTAATTTTTTATTGAATAATTAACGCTAGAGAAAATCTAATTTGCTATTTTCAACAAAATTTGATCTAAAATATATTTTATAAAACACTTTTTTATGCTGGTAATTAGAAATTTCAATGATTTTGAGTCTTTTTCGGGGAAAGAGCTAGGTATTTCCGAAGCGCATAAAATTACACAAGAGCAAATCTTAAAGTTTGCTGATGCAACTCTTGATCATCAGTGGATTCATACCGATCCAGAGCGTGCAGCAAAGGAGGGGCCATTTAAAGCAACTATCGCGCATGGCTATCTTACACTCTCGCTTATTCCTTATTTATGGAAGCAAATTGTTGATGTCCAAAATTTGAAAATGGAAATCAATTATGGAATAGAAAATCTAAAATTTGGCCAGCCTGTTCTAGTAGATAGTGAAGTGCGTTTAAAAGCAAATCTAGTTTCAATTGTTAATCTTAGGGGCGTATGCAAAGCAACTATTGGTGCTGAACTTGAAATTGTTGGTCAGACGAAACCTGCTTTTAAAGGGGATGTGGTATTTCTTTATCATTTTATCGATTAGAAATTCCCATAAAATATTGCAATAAAAAATAGGCTCTGATTTAACAATGCCTATTTTTTATTTCTATTAACGGCTCTTTGGAACCAGTTTAATTTCAAAGTCTGAAATCTCAACTAATCGTTCTTTATATAAGCTTCCTGCAGCCTTTTTAAAGGCTTTCTTGCTAATTTTCAAGCGGTTATAAATGTCTTCTGGGGAACTTTTATCACCTAAAGCAATCGATCCTCCACATTCTTCAAGTTCAATCATTAAGCTGTCCTTCAAATCGAGAATATGTTTAAATCCAATTACTTGTAGACTTAAATCAATTTTATTACCCTCTCTAATTTTCTTAATCCACCCTCTTTTTTGATCTCCTGCTTTTAAATCTTCAAAAACCTCATTATGGTATAATAAACCCATAAATCTTTGGTTGATTATAGCGCTATATCCTAAATCACTTTCTTCAGTAATTAGCAAACGCACCTCATCTCCCTCTTCTAAATCATGCTCATCTTGATCAATAAAATCGCTTAATCGTGAAGAAGCAGTAATTCGTTCGCTGCGCTCATCACTATATAGATAAACCATATATTTTTGTCCGATTTGCATTGGGCGCTTCTGTTCCCGCTCTGGCACAAAAACATCTTTTCCTATTCCCATATCCATGAAAGCACCCTGCTCAGTTACATCAACAACAGTGAGTAATGCAAACTCATCCACCTGAGCAATAGGCGTTTCGGTGGTAGCCATTATCCTGCCGTCACTATGAATGTATGTAAAAACATGAAGGTTATCCCCAATTTGAGCATCTACTGGTGCATTAACAAAGGGCAGGAGCACTTCTTTCTCCCCATCTGTTAAAATGAGACCGGCCTCAGTCTTTTTTGTAAACCTTAATTCGTTAAACTTTCCGATCTCTATCATGTTTTCTGCTTAAATATCCTGCAAAGATACGAAAAAGCAGATTATTGAAATTTATAGGCTAAAAAAGGAATATTCTATAAATTTTGGGATGCATGCTCCATCTAATTTATTTACAATACCTTTGATTGAAATTGTTTTTATGCAGGATTAAACATTCAATTAATAACAAATTGGCAAATAAGATATTTTTAATAACTCCGCCCTTTACTCAGCTAAACACGCCCTATCCGGCAACAGCTTATTTAAAGGGTTTTCTGAATACAAAAGGTATTAGCGCTTTTCAAGCAGATCTTGGGATTGAGGTTATTTTAGCACTTTTTTCTAGAGCTGGTCTAGAAAATCTTTTCAATGAAATTAAAATCCCTCATGAGGAATTATCGGATAATGCAAAGCGAATTTTTGCCCTCAAAGAGCATTATATCCATAAAATTGATGCGGTAATTTCATTTTTACAAGGCCATAATCCAACATTATCACATCTTATTTGTCAAGAAGATTTTTTACCCGAAGCATCTCGTTTTGAACAAATGGAGGAACTCGAATGGGCCTTTGGGACCATGGGTACGCAAGATAAAGCCAAACACCTTGCTACTCTTTTCTTGGAAGATATTTCTGATTTTATTGTAGAATGTGTAGATCCTAATTTTGGTTTTAGTAGGTATGCCGAGCGTTTAGGGCGTTCTGCTAATAGCTTTGATGTACTTTATGAAGCCTTACAAGGGGATTTAACCTTCATCGACAAGATTTTAATCCAATTATTGGAAGAAAAAATAAAGCTTGTCGAACCCGAATTAGTCTCTTTATCCGTTCCTTTTCCGGGGAATCTATATGCAGCTTTCCGAATTGGCCAGTGGCTAAAAAGGGAATATCCGCAAGTTAAAATTGCAATGGGTGGTGGATTCCCCAATACCGAATTACGTTCAATCTCTGATGTTCGTGTGTTTGAGTTCTTAGATTTTATTTGTCTCGATGATGGGGAAGCTCCCGTTGAGCATTTAATTGAACTGTTAGATGGTAAGCGAAATATTCTTGATTTAAAGAGAACTTTTGCACTAATTGAGGGACAAGTAATTTATTGTAACAACAGTAAATCGCCCGATTATAAGCAATTTGAAACGGGCACTCCAGATTATTCAGACCTATTGATGAGTCAATATGTATCTGTAATTGAGGTGGTTAATCCGATGCACCGTATGTGGAGTGATGGCAGGTGGAATAAACTCACCATGGCCCATGGCTGCTACTGGGGGAAATGTACTTTTTGTGACATCTCACTCGATTATATAAAAATTTATGAGCCCATAGCGGCTGGATTACTTTGCGATAGGATGGAGCAAATGATTGCGCAAACAGGTGAGCGTGGTTTTCATTTTGTGGATGAAGCTGCACCGCCAGCCTTGATGCGGTCATTGGCACTCGAAATTTTGAAGCGAAAATTAACGGTTACTTGGTGGACTAATATTCGCTTTGAAAAGAGCTTTACCAAGGATCTTTGTCAATTGTTGAAAGCTTCAGGCTGTATAGCAGTCTCAGGTGGTTTAGAAGTAGCATCCGACCGTTTACTTGAGCTCATTCAAAAAGGTGTAACTGTAGAGCAGGTAGCTCGTGTTTGCCATAATTTTACTGAGTCTGGGGTCATGGTACATGCTTATTTGATGTATGGTTTCCCGACGCAAACTGCTCAAGAAACTATTGATTCACTCGAAATGGTCAGGCAAATGTTCGAAGCGGGTGTATTGCAATCGGCTTTTTGGCATCAATTTGCTATGACCGCTCACAGTCCCGTAGGTATGTATCCCGAAAAATTCCAGGTGGAAAAGGCTTGTGGATCTACCGGGACGTTCGCAAATAATGATATTGTACATATTGATAAAACCGGGACTGATCATGAGTTGTTTAGTTATGGTTTGAAAAAATCATTGTTTAACTACATGCATGGAATTTGCTTCGATTATCCTTTGCAGGAATGGTTTGAGCATAAAGTTCCTAAGACAAAAGTTGATCCACAATACATTATGAAATGCCTAACAAGCGAAGATTCATTTTTCATTAAGCCAGATGCTAAAATTGTGTGGCTAGGCGCAAAGCCCGAAATCTCACATTTTACCAAGAGCAAAAAAGGTAGGCAATGGGAAATGGTTGATTTGAAGTTTTTTAATAAGAGAGAAACATTTTCCTTGCAAATTGAGAAAGAGCAAGGCGAATGGCTCTACAAATTTTTGCCACTAATAGCCACCGATGCAGCAGAATTGATGACTTTTAAAAAGTTAAAAGAAGATTTTGAAGCGAGTTTAGGCCTTGATTTTGAGCCTTTTTGGTATGGTAAAGCAATAAATACATTACGTCAATCCGATTTATTAGTATTATAAATGTTGGCAGGGCGATAAATCACACCCTGCCAACATTAAAAAATTAATTTACTCCACCTTTGCGTGTTGGCTGACGAGGAGTAGGCCAAGCAGCTTTTTCACCTGTACGAGGATTTATTGGCATTACACTCTTTTCATTTGAAGCCCTTTCAGGATCTTCACTAGCCATATAAGTCAATATCGCAGTTAAAATGGCATTATTTTGAACATCATCAAATACTATTTTATCATAAGTATCGCGATTGGTATGCCAAGTATAATTACCATAAGACCAGCTTAGTGAGCTTAAAGAGAATGCTGGAGCACCTGCTGCAACAAATGATGCATAATCAGAACCACCACCGCTTGGGCTGCCAGGGAAATTTGATTTAATCTCAGAGCGTATGGCTGAAGGAACAGGGTTTAACCATTTGTTTAGATATTCATAAGCATGTAAGAAGCCTTGACCCGAAAGATCTACTACTCTTCCTGTTCCATTATCTTGATTGAAAACAGCTTGTATATTTTTTACAATTTCAGGATGATCTGCAACAAATGCTCTTGAGCCATTTAAACCTTGCTCTTCGCTACCCCAATGTCCAACAAGGATTGTTCTCTTTGGGTTTGGATACACTTTTTTCAATATTCTCATTGCCTCAAGCATGGTGATTGTTCCTGTAGCATTATCAGTTGCTCCAGTTCCACCATCCCAAGAATCGAAGTGCGCTGAAAGAATTACATATTCTTCAGGTTTTTCAGTCCCTTTAATTTCAGCAATAGTATTGAATGTTGGAACCATACCCAATTCTTTTGAATCGGCACGGATACTGATTTTCGGACCAACACCTGATTCAGCTAATCGGTATAGCATGCCATAATCTTCAAGAGCAATATCTATAGTCGGAATTTTTGTTGTTTGAGCACTAAAAATTTTGTTTACGCCAAAACCCGCCGACCAGTTTGAAGTGATAACACCAGCAGCACCTGCTTTTTCAAGCGCTAAAGCAAGATTTTTCCCACTTAAGCCAGTTTTGCTTAAACGATTACGCCATTCAGCGCCAGCTTTCGTGCGCTCAGCCTTCATTTTTTCGA
>NZ_JBIIPN010000026.1:0-23481 GCF_044342615.1 Daejeonella sp.
TTATTTTTGAGAACTGCTCTTATTTCTGAATCAAATAAAGGCATTTGGATAATGAGAGAATCGGCCATTGCCGAAATCTGATTAACTCTAAAGCGCTCCTTTCCATTGATAATATCAAGAAATTTTTGATCTGCTGAGTCGATTACCTCAAAATTAAAGGGGATTTCAGCGCCAGAGCTAGTCTTGAGCGTTGCGCGCCAAATCCCTTCATCAAATCCATTATCTGGAGTGTTGGAACAAGAGGAGAACAAGCTCAATAGAGCGACGAAGAGGGTGATATTTAAAACATATTTCATAGTTAAATTTAAGATATTATTTCAAGATCTCACGTGCAATTACGATTCGTTGAATTTCGGAAGTCCCCTCATAAATTTGAGTGATTTTAGCATCACGCATCAGGCGCTCCACATGAAATTCTTTAACAAAGCCATAACCTCCATGAATTTGAACGGCTTCTACCGTAGTTTTCATGGCCACTTCAGAAGCAAAAAGCTTAGCCATTGAGCTTGCCTGAGCATAGGGAAGACCTTGATCTTTTAGCCAAGCAGCCTTTAAACACAGCATTCGAGCCGCTTCAATTTCTGTAGCCATATCAGCAAGCTTAAATTGAGTAGCTTGATGATCAGAAATTGGTTTACCAAAGGCTTTACGTTCTTTTGAATAAGCCAATGCCAGTTCATAAGCACCTGAAGCGATACCAAGCGCTTGAGCAGCAATACCAATGCGACCGCCATCAAGAGTTTTCATAGCAAAAGTGAAGCCAAAACCTTCTTCACCAATTCTATTTTCTTTCGGGATTTTTACATCGGTAAACATTAGTGAATGTGTATCAGAGCCACGAATACCAAGTTTATTTTCTTTCGGGCCGATGGTAAAGCCTTCCATGCCCTTCTCTACAATTAGAGCATTGATACCCTTATGCCTCAAAGCAGAATTTGTTTGAGCAATTACAAGATAGGTGGAAGCATTACCACCATTTGTGATCCAATTTTTAGTACCATTTAATAGGTAATGATCGCCCATGTCAACAGCAGTTGTATGCTGTGAGGTAGCATCAGAGCCTGCTTCGGGTTCAGAAAGACAAAATGCTCCGATTTTTTCACCGGCAGCAAGTGGCTTTAAATATTTTTCTTTTTGTTGTTCATTACCATACTTTTCCAGACCGAAACAAACTAAGGAATTATTTACTGAAACAACAACCGATGCAGATGCATCTATCTTAGAAAGTTCCTCCATCGCTAACACATAAGAAATGGTATCCATTCCGGCGCCATTATATTTAGGGTCAACCATCATACCAAGAAAGCCCAACTCTCCTAGTTTTTTAATCTGTTCATGAGGAAATATTTGATGTTCATCTCTCTCAATCACGCCAGCTTTTAACTCACTATTAGCAAAATCTCTAGCAGCCTGTTGTATCATCAGGTGCTCTTCGGACAGTTCAAAATACATAAATAGGATAAAATTAGTTAGTTGATCAAAAATAGCATTTTGGACTCAAAAAATATTTCTGTGCTACAATTAATGCTTAATTATGACAATAAGATTGTTCAATTCTAAAAATTAATTAGTTGAGCTACATTTTAGGGTGTAGATTTAATCTTTTTTTCGATGGCTGAGGTTGAATAACCCGTCAGATATTCGATTGTTTTAACATCGCCGCCATATTGTAAAACAAGATCTGATCCAACAATCTGATCAATGGTATAATCTGCACCCTTCACTAAAACATCAGGTTTAATCCATTCAATTAATTGGATGGGTGTTGGCTCATCAAAAATAATAACTGCATCCACAAAAGAAAGGGAAGCAAGCATGATGGAGCGAGAATACTGATCAATGATTGGTCGAGAAGGGCCTTTTAATGCAGATGTTGACGCATCTGAATTAAGTCCGATGATTAATTTATCAGCCATATCTGCCGCTTTCGAAAGGTAGTCGATATGCCCTAGATGCAATAAATCAAAACAACCATTTGTAAAGACAATTTTCTTTTCTAGGAGCCTCCAAATATTAAGATTTGCGCTAAGTTCGTTGGCTTGAAAGATTTTCCCTTTAATTATTTCTAGTTTAGTCATTATTGATCTTTTCAGTATAAGATATAAAACAAAATTAAGCTTTATGGACTATTAATTATATCAATATTCCCTTATTTCTCAATAATCATATTATCAATAATACGAATAGAGCCCACTTTAGCAGCTACAAGAGCAATTATACTACCAGGACGCTTAGATGTAGCAGATTCAAATGATTTAGCATTAAAAATTTCAAAATACTCCATTTCAATTCCTGGTGCAGATTTTAAAAATGAAGTTATTTCAGTTTTTAGCTGACTGATGCTTTTGCTTTTATATAAATCTCTGAATTTGGATAAGGCATGAAATAAAGCCAATGAGTTTTGGCGGTCTTGGGGAGATAGATAAATATTTCTAGAGCTCATTGCCAAACCATCTTTTTCTCTAACAATTGGACAAAGCACCAGTATTACTTTTATCCGTAGTTTTTTAACCATGTAAGAAATAACCATGAACTGCTGATAATCTTTTTGTCCGAAGAAGGCAAAATCTGGCTTTATGATATCAAATAACTTTTTAACTATTTGCGTAACCCCCTGATAATGACCAGGTCTGATTTTTCCTTCTAGAATATTATCCAAATTATCGAGTTCCATCGACCATTTATCGGAGCTATTATACATTTCCTCTACTTCAGGAATAAAAAGTAGATCGCATTTAATACTTTCCAGTTTCTTGATATCATCTTCAACTGGGCGTGGATAATTTTCTAGATCCTTCTTATCATTAAACTGGGTAGGGTTCACAAAAATACTGCAAACAATGATATCAGCTTTTTGTTGAGCTTGTTCAATCAAAGATAGATGTCCGGCATGCAATGCACCCATGGTTGGCACAAAACCAATAGTTTTACCTTGAGATCTCAATTCATCCAAATAAGTGTGAAGGGCCTGCTTGCGGTTAAAAATTTTCAAAATATATTTAATTTAATTGCCCTCAAAAATGGTTAATTACTTAAAGAGAACCAAAAGGATTTGCGTAATTCATTGATAATTCATAAGATAATGCTTATCTTTGCTATTCTAAAATTTTTCATAACACCTAATTAACCAAATCGGAGATGGCAAAAACCAAGATTCTTTTTATTACGCATGAGATGTCGCCTTTCCTAGAATTAACCAAAATTTCTGAGATTACCCGTCAGCTTCCACAAGCTATGCAGGACAAAGGATTCGAAATCCGCATTTTAATGCCTCGCTTTGGAAATATCAATGAACGTCGTAACAGACTTCATGAAGTTATTCGTTTATCGGGTATGAACATTATTATCAATGATAATGATAATCCTCTGATAATCAAGGTTGCTTCAATCCCTTCTGCACGTATGCAAGTTTATTTCCTCGACAATGAGGAATATTTCCAAAGAAAGCATGTATTTGCAGACAACAGTAACAAATTCTATGAAGATAATGACGAACGTACCATTTTCTTCTGTAAAGGAGCTCTTGAAACTGTTAAAAAATTAGGCTGGTCGCCGGAAATAGTTCATTGCCATGGATGGATGAGCTCATTAGTTCCTGCTTACCTAAAAACTATTTATAAAGACGATCCAACTTTTAAAAATTCAAAGGTGGTTTATTCTGTTTACGACGATCATTTCCAGGATTCATTGCATGCCGACTTTGCAAAAAAAGCAATCATGAGCGGAATGACAGCAGAGCATACCGAAGTTTACTCAAAAGCAACTAATACAGCTCTTAATTTGGGTGCTATTTCGTATTCAGATGCTGTGGTATACGCCAGCGAAAATATTAATGAAGAAGTGTTAAAGTTTGTTAAAAAAGGCAATAAACCGACTTTACAGTTCAATTCTACTTCAGATTACGAAAATTATTACAACCTTTACGAAGAAATAGTAAGCGAAGAACTTATTTCCTTAGTTGATTAATAATTAAGGTTCGGCTATCTATTTTAAATAGCAAAAAAGGCAATAGCAAAATAGAGTCAATAGGCTTTTTAAAAAATTAATACAGATGAAATTATTCAAATTAGACTTATTAACGTTGTTGATAAGTCTTTTTATTTTAAGTAGTTGTCAGGAAACGGAGTCTATCGGACTCGACGTTGATTCAGCAACAGAAATCAAGGGAAGTTTAATAGACACCATAACAATTAATGCAAGCACAGTAGTTGAAGATTCAATCATTACTAATTCATTGGAACAATATCCTTTAGGATACTTAAATGATCCGATAATGGGTAAAACTTCTGCTAGTATTGGAATGTCGTTAACGCTTGATCCTCCGGGACTTAGTTTCGGGACTAGCCCAGTATTAGATTCAGCCGTATTGGTTTTATTTTATGGTAGAGAATTCCATGGTGATAGTACTTCTAAATTTCAAATTGAAGTACGTCAATTAGCTAATGCACTAAATGAATCAACTATTCATTATAATACTAAATCGATTGGAAGTAATAGCCAAGTTCTTGGAAGTAAATTCTCAAATTTTAATTTGAAGGATAGTGTTAAAGTAAATGAATTAGTAAAGGGTAAACCAGATGTTCAAAGATCAAAGGCGCCTCATCTTCGAATTCAACTAGATAAAAACTTCATTAGTAATAATTTATTAATAGCAAACACAACTACCCTATCAAGTAATGTTGAATTAAATAAAGCATTAAAGGGACTTTATCTTTCAGTAACTAATTCCCAAACTACTGGTAAAGGTGGTATAGCATTTTTTAATCTAACAGACTCAAGCAGGCTAGAGGTTTATTATAAAAGCCAAAATGGTACTGCAACAGATACTACTCTTCAAAAGTTCCCGATTAAGAATAATTTATCACCTGTAGTTGCAAATTTTAAGCATGACTACACTGGTACTGCTATCCAAACACAATTGAATAATCCGAATACTAAATTTGATAATACCTTTGTTCAAGGATTGGCGGGATTACGTACTAAACTAAACTTTCCTCATTTAGACAAGCTGAAAAATTTGGGAAATATAACTATCAATAAAGCTGAATTAGTTGTTACTGTTGTTGGCGGTACAGATCAAATTAAACCAGCGCAAAGATTATTGTTGTATCAAACGGATATTGCCAAACAAAGGCAATTGGTGCAAGACTTCGCGACTAACCCTGCTTTTTCATTAACTGACCTTGATTTTGGTGGATTTTACGATAGTAGTAACAAACGCTATAAATTTGTAATTACTACCTATATTCAAGATATGCTTAGAGGTAGAACAAAGCAATATGACACTTATATTGCGCCAGTGGCAATCAATTACAACCGCCAAAGTGGTCCGCTACCTTCTGGAGCAACAGCCACCAGCGCTGTTATTGGCAGCGGTAAACCTGGTGTGAGCTATAAAATGAAGCTTAATATTATTTATAGTAAAGTTAATTAAGATTTAATTCTAGAATAAAATCATTAAAATGCACCTCCTGGGTGCATTTTCTGTTTTAAAACAATCCATTTTTCTATTTGATTAAAAAATATTTTCATAAAAATTTGTCTAACTAAAAAATTAGTCATAATATTGACTAATAATTTAGTTAGAATGAAAAAACATAAACAAACAGAAGAGGAAATCATGTAGGTATTATGGTCGCTGGAAGAGGGCGGTTAAATAAGGAAAAAATCTAAGCTTATCTGTCTGTTTAAAATAGATAAGCCCATAGCAAAAGCTTATTGTCATAAAGTATTTACTGAATTTAAATAAAATTAACTAATCTTTAAACCATTTATAGTTAAGTTTGTCTAAATAACCAGTGTACTAGAATTATTCCAAAACTATAAACCTTTTATCAAAAATTTTTCAGACTAATAAATGATCTGTTATTGTTTTGTATGTATCAGAAGTATTTGAACTGAATTTTTATAAAGTCAAAAAAATATACACTATTAAAATCGAATAAAATGAGAGCCAACATTTTAAAATTTGCGAAAATCGCCTTAAACACTTTTTGTTTAATTGCAACATCATTAACTGTATCACAAGCTCAAAAATTAAGTGATGTACAAGACGTTAGCGTTTGGGCATCTGGTGTGAAAGTTGATGGAAAGCATAATGAGTGGGAAAACAAATTTAAAGCAACGAATAAAAGTACAAACCTGACATATACCCTTGCTAACGATGCGAAAAACTTATACTTAGCGATTCAATCGAAAGATTTAACCAATAATAATAAGATTATGTTGGGTGGCATTACCTTAACGGTCAATCCATCAGGTAAAAAAAGTGATAAGGAAAGCTTCAAAGTTATTTATCCGGTTATAAACAGGCAACGCGGCCCTGGTGGTGGAGCAAATCGTCCTGTTACAATATCGAGTTCATCAGCTGGAAGTAGTGCTACTACAGTAGTTAGAGGAATGCCGGGTGGTGCTGGTGGTTTTGGCCGCTTTCAAGATATGAGTCCGGCACAAAGAGACTCATTACAAAGAGCCACAGCCAGAACACAATTAGCGAGCGCCAAGGAAATTAAAGTTTTTGGCTTTAAGGATATTCCTGACAGCTTAATTTCTATTTATAATGAATACAGTATTAAAACACTTGCTTCTATTAGTGATGAAAGCGTTTTTATGTATGAACTTTCCATTCCGCTGGAATTATTAGAAATGTCGGCTGATAATCCTAAAGAGTTCTCCTACAACATTAAGCTTAATGGATTGCAAATCAATTTTGGCGGTTTTTCCGGCGGAGGCAGACCCGGTGGTGGTGGTGGTGAAGGAGCTCCAATGGTACGAGTTGAAGTCGCAGGTGGTGGCGGCGGAATGGGAGGCGGAATGGGAGGTTTTAACTTCCAAGATTTAATCACTCCGACAGATTTTTGGGGTAAATATATTTTAACTAAAGAAAACTAGAATTTCCTATCAAAAATTATGAATTTAATAACTAGATCGGCGTATCTGTTGCGCAAAAAATACGCTAAAATTGCTCTTTTAACATTGATTTTTAGCCTTACAATTGCTCAGCTTTTTGCGCAATCTACACCAAGACCTCCAGCAACATCGTCCCAACCTATTCCGCTGAGACAAGTATCGGGTGTGGTTAAAGATTCGCTAGATCAAACCGTTATTGGTGCAACCGTAACTTTGACTTCTACTGCCGACACACTTAAAACATCAACCAACGAGGATGGGATTTTTATTTTTAAAAATGTCAAATCCTGGGTTTTCAAAGTTCAGGTGACCTCTTTGGGCCATGTTAGCAAGGTTATTTCTGGTAAATACAATGATGCTACCGCCCGAATTACTTTAGACCCTATCATCTTAAAAAATGATGAGAAAGTATTAAGTGAAGTTATTGTTGATGGTACGCCATCGATTGTATATAAAACGGATACGGTAGAGTACCGAGCAAGTGATTATGTGGTAAGAAAAGGGGCTACTGTTGATGAGTTATTGCAAAAAATGGAAGGTGTTCAAGTGGGTAATGACGGTTCGGTGACTGTAAATGGAACATCTGTGGCAAGAGCACGATTAAATGGTAAAGATATTTATGGTGGCGATGTAGCAACAGCAGTTCAGAATTTACCTGCAGAAATTGTAGATAAAGTTCAGATGGTGGATGATTATGGAAATACTGCTGCCAGAACTGGGGTTAAGGATGGTGATCCAACCAAGGTGTTGAATATCACTACTAGGCAAGATAAATCTGTTGGTAATATGGCAAGGTTGAATGCAGGTCTTGGAACCCTCGATCAATATGAAGGTAGTGCCAACTTAACACGTATTAATAAGAATCAAACCATTACAGTCAATACAACTTTACTCAAAACTCCAAACGGAATTGCAGGTCAAAATGCCAGTATTGGCCGATTGGGTGGAGCATCTAACCAGGGTGGAAGAAGTGGTGTAGGCCTTGGTGGCGGTGGTGGAAGTGCAACAGGAGGTAACAACTTAAGAACCTCACCAGCATTTACATACCGAGATAAATTTGGTAAAAAGATAGATTTTTTAGCTAATTATAATTTTAGTTACACCGATAATACTACTCAAACCATTAGCAGATCTCAAGCAATAAGTACTTTGGGGTCAACTGATTCTAACCGAGATGCTAATATTGAATCCAATAATAAAACACATACCATTGGTTTTGAAATAGAATATGCCATTGATAGTGCCAATTATATTCAGTTTTCTCCTAACCTGAATTTTGTCAATTCAACAAGTTTTAACAGGTCTACAAACTTTCAAAAAGGCTTGATCAATCAGGATCAAATTAATAATAATAACAATAGCAGTACTCGTCCAAACATTGGCGGAACAATTGCTTACCAACATATTTTTAAAACTCCTTCAAGGACTTTCTCTGCTGAAGCTACCATTAGGCAGCAGCAAAATAACAATGCGGATGAACAATTAAATCTTTTCAATTACAGAGATGTTAATCAATTGTTCTTAGGCGATTCTATTCTTAATCGCCTAATTGATGTAAACAACCTTCAAAACAGTACCCGTGGTAGTTTAACCTACACAGAACCTTTGGGGAAATTATCTCGATTAGAATTTAATACGAATTTAGAAAATAGAGACTATAATAATAGTCGCCTAACCAGTGATATTGAGGCTAATGGAAATTTATCCCTCTTGGATACTTTCAGCAATGTGTTTAACTACTCCTTCACTCAATACCGAAACTCTATTAATTACAAATATGGTAATAATAGCAGTCTGTTTAATTTCTCTTTAGGTGTAACCAGTATTAATACTTCTTTAGTAGGAAGCAGTACTAGTGTTGCGTCTCGGATTGATAGACAAAATTTTAGAATTATACCCATTGCTCGTGTTCAATTAAGACTTTCGAGTACGCACAGAGTTTCATTAAACTATAGTGGCAGAGCTATTGAGCCCTTGTTTAACCAAATTCAACCTGTAAAAGACGTTTCAAATCCACAAAATGCCATTGTGGGTAATCCAGATTTGAAAGCTGCATTTGCACACAGTGTAAATGCTCAGTATAGCAATTACATTGCTAATTCAAGAATTAACTATGAATTAAGACTAAACTCCTCGTTTACAGAAGACCAGGTAGTCAATAATGTTGTTGAGATTAGAGATCCTGCAGCTTTTGGTATATTTAAAAATGAAACACGATTTGTAAACTTACAAGGAAATAACAGCACTATTGGCGACTATTCTATTTCTAAGCAGTTAAGCGATAGAAGGTATAACCTTAGGTTTTTTGGGAATATCATCAACTCAAACCGTGCTTCTATGAGTAATAACCAAATCAACAGCTCAAAAACTTGGGGTTTTAAGCAGAGTTTTGGTCCGCGAATGAATCCTAAGCCTTGGTTTGATATAAATCCATTCGTTTCATATGATTATAATAAGATAGATTTTTCTTTAGCTCGTTCTAGGGATATTGTCCAAAAAATCTGGGCACTGAGTGTAGATGGGAATATTTATTTTGCCAAGAAATACCAATTTGGTTATGCAATAAGCAAAAATTATGTGAGTGGTATTAGCAACAATGTAACGAACAATCCTTTTATTATTAACACTATGCTGCAAGTGCGCGTGTTTAAAAATAAAGGTTCTTTGCAGTTAAGAGCCTATGATTTGTTGAACCAAAACAATTTTATCAACAGAACACAAAATGATTTAGGATTTACAGAGACTTTAACCAACCCTAACAGCCGTTATGTTATGCTAAACTTGAGCATGAATTTACAAAAATGGACTGGCGCCGTAGGAAATAATAACAGACCTCTGATTAGAAGAGGTGATGGAAGTTTTATGAACTAAACATCTGCAATATTTTTTTAGGCACAAAATGCTTAAATAAGAATACCATTTAACCTGTTTCGATATAAGGAAGGTTAACAGACCAGCTTATAATTATTCAGATATTTTCTGGAGTCAATTTTTTGATTTTAAAAATAATACCTGAGTTTTATAAGCTGGTTCAGCAGATTAATGAATCTGCTAGTAATGAAATCAATAGAAATATAATTTTGTAAATCAGGATTGGGATAAGCGTAATTGATGTTCAATTGCGGTATTCTGATCTAAGTTTTTTTCTAATTCTCAACCGGGAAGGTAAATCGTCACCAAGAATACTGGAGGAAGATTTTAAAGAAAAAAACAATCAGAAGGCTTCTTGCTTGCTGTTAGGCTTTGGAAAAGGGCGCGAATAAATTATTAAAGAAAAAATCCAATTGTATACCAGGCAAATGAGTTAATTGATAAAGCGAGGGTCTTGCGCTATATTAAAAAACCTCATTATTGTAGCGTAAAAATCACTATCCTTCCTATTCTTCAACCGCTTTTCTATACGATCATAAAATTATTTTCAAAAAAATTTGTCTAACTAAAAAATTAGTCATAATATTGACTATAAATTTAGTTAAAATGAAAAAACTCACACAAGCAGAAGAGCAAATCATGCAGGTATTATGGTCGCTAAAAGAGGGCGGCTATGTAAAAGATATTCTGGAATTGCTTGAAGAACCCAAGCCACATAATAATACGGTAGCTACGCTACTTAAGATTTTGGTAGAGAAGGGTTTCGTGGGGATTAAGAATCCCAATCGCAATAATTTGTATTATCCAATAGTGTCTAAATCATCCTATTCAAAACAGAGTATCGAAGGTTTAACGGAACGCTATTTTGAGGGATCCTACTCCAACGTGGTATCTTTTTTAGTAGATAAAAAGCAAATGTCGATAGAAGATTTAGAACTCTTATTGAAGGAACTAAAAAACAAAAAGCAATGAGTAGCGAAGTAATTTTAATCTATGTATTAAAATCGACTGTTATAACAGCGATTTTATACGCCTATTATCGCTTAGCCTTGAGCGATAATAAATTCCATTATTATAACCGCTTTTACCTATTGGGGAGCTTGATTTTAAGTCTGACGATACCCTTTTTAGACTTACACTGGTTCACCTTTGAACGACCGGTAACCGAAAGCACAAATTTGGAACTCATTCAGTTAATTACAGAACCGAGTAATCGAATCATTGAGCAGCAATTTGCTTGGATTGATGGATTATTAATAGGTGCAGGAATCATTGCATTTATATTTCTTGCGATGTTATTCATTAGCATTTGGAAGATTTTTAACATCAAAAGAAAGTCCCCGATTAGATATCTTGACGGAATAGATTTTATTGAAACAGAGGCAGATAATGCACCATTTTCATTCCTAAACAATCTTTTCTGGAAAAAAACAATGTCTTTAGAAGATGATAAAGGTCAAAAAATATTCAAGCATGAGCTAACCCACATTAAGCAAAAACACTCCTGGGATCGTCTCTTTTGTCAAGTATTAAGCTCAATTTTCTGGATTAATCCTTTTAATTGGATTATTCAAAAAGAACTAGAAACCATACATGAGTTTATTGCAGATGAGGAAGCGATTGGGAACCAAAATACCGAAGCATTTGCAAAATTATTATTAGAAACACATTACGGGACACATTTTTTAAACCCCATACATCCATTTAATTATTCATCCATTAAACGCAGATTAGCCATGTTAACGAAAACAAAGAAAACCCAATACACCTATTTAAGAAAAGTAATGGCATTGCCATTAATCTTATTAGCCTTAACCATTTTTTCTATTAAGGTAAATGCAGTAGACAGAATTCAAAATCTTGAAAATAAGATTGAAAAAGTATTATTAGAAAGTCAGCCAGATACCATTAAAGAAAAAGCTTCAGGAGAGAAAAAAGCAATAATTCTTGAGAAGGTAAATGCTGATAAAGGAAAAGAAGTAAAGAAAATTGTAATTATCGATGGAAAGACCACTATTTCAGACCTGAAACCAGAGGACATTGAGAGCATTAGATTAATTAGAAAAGACGGAATTACACTGGAAAGAGAAGCTAAAGACTTGAAAGAAGTAGTGGTAAAGGGATATAGATTAGAAATAGAGGATAAAAAATCGAGGGAAAAAGTGATAAAGGACCTTGGAATACAAGGTTTACCATTCAAAACAGAAGACGATAGAAATAATGACATCATGATTATTACTACAAAATCGGAGAATGGTGAGAATAAAAAAATCTTTCTGGTGGATCCAAGCGATAAAAGTGAAAGCAAAAAACTCTACATCATTAATCCAAGTGATGTTATTGAAATAGAAAAATTAGAGGAAAAAGCAAACTATTTAAAGGGAGAAAAGCTGTCACAATCAGAAGATAAAGCAGAAAAGCCTGAAATTAAGTTATCAGGGTCAAATAAAGATATCAATGATGCGGTTTACATGATTGATGGTAAGATAGTAGATGGTAGTGCCTTCAAAAATTTGAATCCTTCTAATATTCAATCGGTGTCTGTCCTTAAGGGAGAAAATGCAGAAAAAAAATACGGAAACTTAAAAGGTAAGGGAGTTATTGAAATAATTACAAAGAAAAAATAATTTTTTATAGTTCACGCGAGATGAGCCTCGGTTTTTAAAAAATTCCGGGGTTTTTTCATTTTTAAGTACATACTGTAAAAACAAGACAAAAAAGCAAGGAAAATCATAAAATATTATCAATTCAATACAAATGATTAAATTGCGCCATGCAAATTCATATACTAAAATCAAAAATACACCGGGTAAAGGTAACTGATGCAGATCTAAATTATATTGGTAGTATTACCATAGATGAAGATTTAATGGATGCCGCAAATTTGCTTCACGGTGAAAAAGTACAAATTGTAAACAATAATAATGGCGAGCGCTTTGAAACATATACCATTCCTGGTAAGCGAGGAAGTGGAGAAATTGTTTTAAATGGAGCGGCTGCAAGAAGAGTAATGCGTGGTGATGTGATCATTATCATTGCCTATGCCATAATGGATTCAGAAGAGGCTAAAACCTTTAAGCCTACCGTTGTTTTCCCTGATGAAAACACTAATTTATTGAAAAAATAAAGCTTCAAATTGTAAATTAAATTACAATAATCAATTCTTAAATTAGAATATAAAAAATAGAACATGATACAGAGAATTCCATATGTAATTGCCATTTTAACACTCATTGGCGGTGTATTTATTTCCATTATTTTCGGTGCAAACGAAGATTATTTTAAGGATAAGATCAATGAGGGATTAAAAAAGAACGAAAAAGTAAACCAGATTCAAGATCCAGTTGAAAAAGAAGCTGTTTTAAAAACTGAGGCAGATAAAAATTGGCGTTATTATCAGCGATTTCACTTCCATGCTACTGGAATTGGTGCCATGATTATGGGCGTACTTTTATTTATTTCTTTTTTATCGGCACCTGAAAAAATTAAGAATATTACGTCTTATTTAGTTTCCTTCGGAGGCTTTTTATACCCCTTTGTATGGCTATTCGCCGCAATTTACGGTCCAGAAATGGGTCGTACTGAGGCTAAAGAAGCATTTGCCGTATTTGGCTATATGGGTGGAGTATTCTTATTGGGCTTGTTTTTAAGTCTTTATATGGCCTTAAAATACCGCCTTAAAGAAATGAAATAATCTAAATCTCGGGCTCTACGTGAGTTTTAGAGGAACTCGAAATCAAACGATTAATTTCATCCATTTCATTATCACTTAGGTATCTCCATTTCCCAATGGGGATATCTAATTTTATATTCATTATCCTTACTCTTTTTAGTTTAGTTACCTTATAATCAAGGTATTCGCACATCCTTCTAATCTGGCGATTGAGTCCTTGTGTTAAGATAATCCGAAACCTATTTTTATCAATTTGCTCTACTTCGCACTCACGCGTAATGGTATCTAAAATAGGAACCCCGCTCCTCATCTTCTTTAAAAAATCGTTGGTGATTGGTCGGTTAACACTAACTAAATATTCCTTTTCGTGATTATTTCGGGCACGCAGAATCTTATTCACAATATCACCATCACTGGTTAATAAAATAAGTCCCTCGCTCGGTTTATCCAATCTCCCAATAGGGAAAATACGCTTAGGATATTTAATATAATCAATAATATTGTCTTTTTCAACTTTGGTATCTGTGGTACAGACAATCCCAATTGGCTTATTAAAAGCGATATATACGGGTTTTTCTTCTGGCTTCGAGACTAGCCTTCCATCTACTTTAACAACATCACCTGCCACGATTTTAGTCCCCATTTCAGGCACAAGACCATTGATGGTCACGCGATTTTCAAGAATCAATTTATCGGCTGCCCGGCGTGAGCAAAAGCCAATTTCACTTAAATATTTATTAATTCTTGTTGTTTCCTCAGTACTCATTTATCCAGGTAATCAATCCCACAAAAATCGAAAATATTAAGCAAATACAACTATTTACAAGAATTAAATTTCATCCATCATGCAACCAATCGGAGCTCCTGGAGGCGCCACTTGATGAAGCGTAGGCTTTGCCTTTTCAGGATTTTTCATTCGATCAAGACTAAGCAAGAAATAAGACTTTTCGTTTGCATCCATTGTAAGCTTCATTTGTTCTGATGCATAGCTTTTTAAAGCATCCAATACTTGAAGGATTTGCGCTTTAGTAGCGAAGGATGCCTCCTCATTGACTGAAGCAGCCAATAGATAGGTTAATAATAATTGCTCATTCTGCTTTTGAATTAGTCCCTCCATACCTTTTAACCTGCTTGCTTTCCAAGTTTTATCGATCAAATAATTAATCATTTCATCAATACCCAAACCATTATTAGCTACTTGAAATTGAACCATTCTATTTAAGCGCTTCGCATTAAAAATAAAAGATAGGGGCATATCAGCAGCAGTTTCGGCGGCGGCTAAGGGATCAAAGAGCAATCCCGTTCTACGATTGAATAGCTCTCTGGTATAGTCAAAGCCGGCAGGGCGTGGAGGAATTAGCTTTACAATGCTTTCCGGGATGACTAAAGCTTGAGGTTCCATGCAAGCCGTCAAAGCTTTTAAAGCCTCTAGCTGCTCGCTTTTTGAAAGTGCTAGCGTAGTAATTTGTCCATCGCCTTTAACCGCATAAGAATAATTCATGCCACCAATTACTTTCGAAACCGCTTCCACTTGGTAGCGATGGAAAAGGTAAATGGGCACCAAAACATCCTCCAGCATGGCCATTGGCGTGCCTTTAGGGATACTATTTAGTCCAAAATTAGATAGAGCAACAGAGCGAACCTTCATCACTTTTTCCAATTCCTTTACAGGATTATTGCCATTATCCCATAAATGGGCAGTGGGGTGAAGTCCCGCTGGATCACGAGCATCACGATCAGAAATAAAAGTTAAACCTGATTTTGCCGCATCAACAAGAATTTTATTTAAAGCCTTTTCTTCATCAGTCCCTTCAGGGAATTGTGTATAGCCATACTGAATACTCACTTTATCCCAATCTCCAATTTCGTTGGTGTATGCATCCGATAAATCGATTTCATTCTTCCCATTTAAAGTCACCATTGGAGGTGGATAATCCATCACACTCGCACGATTTTGCGCACTTGAAATATAATTATGCATTAAGCCAATGGTATGGCCAATTTCATGAGCCGATAATTGTTTTAGTCGCTGGAGCGCCATTTTAAGCATTTTATCATCTTTGGGAAGGGCATCATTTTCAAAAGGAGCAAGTAAACCTTGAGCGATTAAATAATCCTGACGCACACGCAAGGATCCGAGACTAACATTTCCCTTAATTATTTCGCCGGTACGTGGATCAACAACTGCAGCGCCATAACTCCAACCGCGGGTTGAACGGTGCACCCAGTGAATCATATTATATCTTAAATCCATGGGATCAGCATCTTCAGGTAAGATCTTAACTTGAAAAGCATTGATAAAACCCGCCGCTTCAAAAGCTTGATTCCACCAGCTAGCACCCTCCATCAAAGCAGATCTTATCGGCTCAGGAGTGCCATTATCAAGGTAATAAATGATCGGTTTGATAGCTTCACTCTTTGCAGCGCTAGGGTCTTTCTTCTCCAAACGGTGACGAAGAATCATGTTTTTTTGGATGGGCTCATTTACGGGACTGCTATAATCGAAATAAGAATTAGTGATGTAAGGAGAACGGGCATCATAAGTTCTAGTTTGAAAATTATTATCGGGCAATTGAGCAAAAGTATGGTGTACTCTGAGAGTAATTGCTTCAGAAGAAGGAGTTACAGAATTTACGAAACCACCAGTTTGGCCATCCGAATTGGAAAAAGTAAGTGTGGCCTCAAACTCTGTATTAAGCGGAAAGTTTTTAGTCCGAGGCTGGTACATTGCCGAACGACTAGCATCCAAATTATAAGAACCTTGTTTCAAAGCTCTCAATTTGTTTGAAACTTTTAACACATCTCTAATTATAAAATCAGTAGCATCAACAAGCACTGAGCCGGAGCCTTCAGCTGCAATAACAAAACCCCAAAGAGTAGATTGAGCGAAAGATTGTTCAACGGCACGTTTTTCGGCTAGGTCACTACTTAATGCGCGATAAGAATAATTGGGCTCAATCATAAGCACTTTATTCCCTACGCGGTTAAACTTAACCACTGAAGTAGTTCCCATTACCCCACGATCTAAGCCTACATCATTTGAACCCAACCCTGCCGGAAGAGAAGTTTGATATAAAATTTCCTGATCAAGTTTATCAATTTGTAACCAAACTTTACCTGTACTTTCATCCCAATAATAATTTAGAAAGCCGCTAAAGGGCTTCATGTTTTTGGTTTTTTCGGAGATGGAAACAATTGATTGGGCGAAAGAAAATGTGCATGTTAAGAAGAACAATGACATTAAAATCGAAATTTTCCTAAATTGAAGGGATGAGAAAAGCATTTTCATTTCAAATTTATTTATGTTTAAACCTATTAATAATTATTTAATAAACCATCTAAATTCAATCTACATTATTTAAAACATTAATTATAGATATTATCAATATTATTTATATTTACATAGTTAAAATCTATATCATGACTTTAGTCCAGCTCGAATACATTGTTGCCCTTGATACCTACCGTAGTTTTGGCATTGCCGCAGAGAAGTGTTTTGTAACACAGCCCACCATGAGTATGCAGGTACAAAAATTGGAGGAGGAGCTTGGAATTAAACTTTTCGACAGGAGTAAGCAGCCCATTACCCCTACAGATATTGGCATTGAAGTGATAGAGCAAGCACGAATTATTTTAAAAGAGAGTTATAAGCTTAAGGAGTTAATTAACAATCAAAAGAGCGTAGTTTCTGGAGAGTTAAGAATAGGAATTATCCCTACGCTGGCACCCTACTTAATGCCTCAAATAATTTCTGCATTCATGAAGAAATATCCAGATGTGCAGCTAGTTATTTGGGAATACATGACCGATCAGATTGTAAGTGAGCTAAAAAACGGCTTATTAGACTGCGGTATTCTTTCTACGCCATTGGAAGATAAAAGCCTGCAAGAGAGCCCATTATTTTATGAGTCATTTGTAGCCTACCTTTCCAAATCGAGTCCGCTAACAAGCAAAAAAACGCTACAAGCATCCGACATAAATTTGGATGATTTATGGTTGTTAAATGAGGGTCATTGTATGCGAAACCAGATTTTAAATATCTGTAATAGAAAGAAATCGACTGAGGTACGGGCCTTTGAATACAATACTGATAGCGTTGAAACACTCAAGAAAATGGTAGAAATGAATAAAGGAATTACCCTATTACCTGAGCTTTCTGTTAGTGATTTTTCGGTTAAGCAGCTCGATCGAATTCGTTATTTTAAATCGCCACAGCCTACCCGAGAAATAAGTATTGTAACCCACCGAAACTTCTTAAAACGAAGGCTGATTATGGCACTAGAAAAGGAAATTTTAGATGCAATACCTAAACGTATGAGGAATAAAAATAAAAAGGAAGTTTTAGAGATTTATTCCTGATTTATTTCTTGCGCATAATTTTTGACAGAAGCCAAATAACAAAGACAATAAGCACCAAAACAATAAATATTCCGGTATAGGCACCTGCTTTGAAAATACTTCCAATAATTTCACAGGAGGATAGCAAACTAATGGTGCTAAATGCGAGTAACCAAGATAATTTTCTCATAACGTTAAATAAAAAAAGTGATGTACTATATAATACATCACTTTTCCAATAAAGTTTTAAAGAAAATTATTTTGCTTGTGCGAAGAGCTTAGAAACTGCATCCCAGTTAACTACATTCATAAATGCACCAACATAATCAGCACGTTTATTTTGATATTTTAAGTAGTAAGCATGCTCCCAAACGTCCATTCCTAAGATTGGAGTACCTTTTACTTCAGCGATATCCATCAATGGATTATCTTGATTCGGAGTTGAGCTAACTTGTAATTTACCATCAGCAGCTACAGAAAGCCATGACCATCCAGATCCGAAACGAGTCATACCTGCTTCAGCAAACTTCTTTTTAAATTCATCAAAAGAACCGAAAGCCGCATCAATTGCCTTAGCTAATTCGCCACTTGGAGCACCACCGCCATTTGGCGACATGGTAGACCAATAAAGCGTATGATTGAAATGACCACCACCATTATTTCTAACAGCCATTGGATATTTTGAAATATTTTTAATGATATCTTCAATGCTCTTTTTTTCGCCCTCTGTACCAGCAAGAGCCTTATTTAGATTATCTACATAAGCTTGGTGATGTTTACCATGGTGAATTTCCATAGTCATTTTATCAATATGCGGTTCTAATGCATCAGTTGCGTAAGCTAACGCGGGTAGTTCAAAAGCCATAATTTTATATTTAAGGTTAATACTTTTTTCTTTAACAAATATAAGATTGAAATGTTATAAATTTTTCAATTTGATGTCAAGATTTATCGCGCTTCGAAGCAAAGAAATCTTTCATTAAATTTGCCGCCTCTTCGGCACGTACACCAAATAACACCTCTGTTTTGGGATGCATAATCTTTTCAGAGATATGCGAATAACCCCTTTTTGCATCAGTGGCGCCATACACTATCCGACTTATTTGGGTCCAGTAAGATGCCCCAGCGCACATCACACAAGGCTCAATGGTTACGTAAAGTGTACAATCTTTCAAATATTTACCTCCCGTATAATTTGCTGCTGCTGTAAAAGCTTGCATTTCTGCATGAGCCGTTACATCTGTCAGTTGTTCAGTTAAATTATGTCCTCTACCAATAATTCTTCCTCCATGAACAATCACTGCACCAATTGGGACTTCATCAAGAGCGAGAGCCTTTTGAGCTTCTTTGAGAGCCTCCTTCATGAAAAAATCATCGGGATTTATAAGAGGTTCATCTGTAAAACTGATATATTTCATAAAACTAGAGTAAAGATGAACCATTTGGAACTTTACGTTCAACAGCAGCTAAAACAATATCGCCATGTTGATCCGCAAAACCTGTTACCAAAAATTCGGAGATAAAATTAGCAATCTGTTTGTTAGGAAAATTTATAACCCCAATAATCTGCTTTCCAATCAACTCTTCTTTTGAATAATGCTTGGTTATTTGGGCGCTACTCCATTTTTGTCCAAACTCTCCAAAATCTACCTTAACTTTAAAAGCAGGTTTTCGAGCTTCCGGAAAATCAAGAACTTCCAGAATGGTACCCACTTTTAGCGCAACTTTCTCAAAATCAGACCAGGTAATTTCTTCCATGTACAAAGTTAGCAGGAATTGTGAAATATATTCAAGCTACATGGTTTTACAACATCATTGGAACATAAATTGTAGATTTGCGCCATGCATTCAGTAAAATTAAAAAAAGGTAAAGAAAAAGCGGTCAGACAAATGCACCCTTGGGTGTTTTCGGGCGCAATTGATCAAATAAAGGGAAAACCTGAAAATGGGGATATTGTGATGGTCAACGACAGTAATAACGCTTTTCTTGCCTATGGCTTTTTTAATGATAAATCTAGAGTGGCGGTTCGCTTACTAGAATGGAATGAAGACACAGCACTAGACGAAAATTGGTGGAGAAAAAAGATTAGAACTGCCGTAAAACATAGAGAAGATTTAAATACAAAAGACACCAATACCTATCGTTTAATTTTTAGTGAGGCAGATTTCCTTCCGGGATTAATTGTTGATCGTTATGCCGATTTTTTATCTGTGCAGATTCTTACTTCAGGTATAGAAGGTATAAAAGCAGTCATTTTAGATGAGTTGCAACAATTATTGAAACCTAAAGGGATATTTGATAGAAGTGATGCCTCAGCACGTGCACATGAGGGCATGGAAGCATCATCTGGGGGTATTTTATTGGGTGCAGAGCCACCTCAATTTGTGACCGTAAAGGAGAATGGGATTTCCTATCAAGTAAATATTGCAGAGGGGCAAAAATCGGGATTTTATTGTGATCAGCGTGATAATAGAAAATGGGTTGCAGAATACTCCAAGGGCAAAAAAGTATTGGATTGTTTCTCTTATTCTGGCGGATTTAGTCTGAATGCATTTAAAAAAGGTGCTGCTGAAGTGATTAGTGTAGATAGCTCAGCCTTGGCATTAGAAACTTTAAAAAGAAATATTGAGAATAATAAATTTACGGACATCCCCCACCGTTTGATCCAATCTGATGTAAATAAACAGTTGCGAACATTTAGAGATGAGGATGAAAAATTTGATATCATTATTCTTGATCCACCAAAATATGCGCCATCGAGATCGGCTTTAACGAAAGCATCAAGGGCATACAAAGACTTGAATAGAATGGCGATGTTATTATTAAATGAAGGGGGACTCTTAGCCACCTATTCCTGTTCGGGTGCGGTTGACATCAGTATGTTTAAACAAATTATTGCTTGGGCAGCTTTAGATGCAGGAAAAGAAGTGCAATTTATTCAGCAATTTTCACAAGCGGCAGACCATCCGGTAAGGTCATCCTTCCCTGAGGGAGAATATCTTAAGGGTCTGCTCTGCCGCGTGATGTAGATTAGAATCTATTTTTCTTCAGGTACATTATGCAATTGAACTGCCTTTTTGCCTTTGTTCATTTTTAGATTTAGCATTTCTACTAAAACTGAGAAAGCCATTGCAAAATAGATGTATCCTTTAGGAATATGCTGATCGAAACCTTCCGCTAAAAGTGAAACTCCAATCAATAAGAGAAAGGATAAAGCCAACATCTTCACTGTGGGATGTTTATTAACAAATTCACTGATAGCACCCGCGGAAAGCATCATTACTACTACAGCTATAATTACGGCAGTAATCATCACCTCAATATGATCCGCCATTCCTACAGCCGTAATTACGGAGTCGAGAGAAAATACAATATCAAGAATTAAAATTTGTAAAATCACTCCAGAGAAAGTCACAACTGCCTTTGTATCAGAATGATGTTCAGAACCTTCTAGTTTATCATGAATCTCGCTTGTGCTTTTATAAATTAAAAATAAACCTCCAATAATCAGAATTAAATCTCGACCAGAAACAGCAAACTGTTTAAGTAATTCATTATCAGTCGAATCAATCCATTCTGCCATATTAAACAGGGGACTAGTTAATGTCATAATCCATGATAAAGACAAAAGCAATAGAACTCTGGTGATCATGGCTAATGCTAAACCAACCTGACGTGCTTTTTTCTGCTTGCTAGCTGGCAGTTTTGATGCCATAATGGAAATAAATATGATATTATCTATTCCGAGTACGATTTCTAGAACTGTTAATGTGATTAATGATATCCAGATTTCAGGGTTTGCTAACCATTCCATAATTTAATTTTTTGTAAAAATAGGTTAAAAGAAATTGATGGTAAAAACAATAAATAAACTATTTATTCATCATAAATGTATCAATACATTGAATTGCGTTATTCAATCTCAATTCATCAGAACCTGAGATCAGCCTATAATTCGCCTTTAAAGATTTGAGTTCAGAGTGCCAAACACCTAAGAAATGTTCGCGCAAATCAGGGAAATCCCGCAAAGGATCTTCCTCCCATGGAAGATCAATATCCATCAATAAATATAAATCGTAGGGATGATGAGGTAATTTATCGAGTACTTCCTGCGGCGAACTTCCAAAAATATGATCGCTCCAAATTTTAACTGTGATGATGGTTGTATCACAAATCAGGATGTTATTGGCCTTTACTGCGAGTTCGGCTTCTAATTCAAGCTGACCTCTAAACATATTAATTTCATCTTTCCAGGTACAGGGTGAGGTTAATTTAGCACAATAATTACGTGCAAATTCAGGCACCCAAATGGTTTGATAGTGATTTGCCAGCTGTTCCGAAATTGTTGATTTTCCGGTAGATTCAGGTCCCACAATCGCTATTTTAATTAAGCTCGATTCTATATTATTATTCATATTTATAAAGGCCGAGCATTATCCGACAGTTTGGATTGATTATAGTCCTTTTTCCAATTAATAAAGCCCATTGCAGCGATAAAAATGTATAAAGCATACATTCCTGCGGTTAAATGTAGGTCCTTCATTAAATAAACCCCAACATAAATGATATCTACAAAAATCCAAATCAACCAATTTTCAATAATTTTTCGGGCAAGGAAGAATTGTGCGATAAGGCTACAAGCAGTACAAAAGCTATCGATATATGGAAATGAGGCATCAGTACTTTTGAAAAGAAAAGTACCAAGTAAAAATGTGAAAAGAATGATGCTTAAAATTGATAAAATAATGATTTTTTTTGAGGCCTGAATAATTGGAGTCTTGATTTGAGTATGTGAGTTTTTGCCCCAGAAATACCAGCCATAAATATTCGTGAACAAAAAATATACTTGCAATCCTGCATCAGCATATAGTTTTTCTTCAAAAAATATATGCGTATAAATTAAGACACTAATTATAGCGAGGGGCCAGCTCCAAATATTATTTTTAGCGGCAAGGTAAACACATAATATACCTGAAATCACGCCAGATACCTCAAGCAGACTTTGACTCTTCAGCCAGTCGGTAACAGTGAGAATAAAATTCATCGGGGTAAAGATAAAGCACAAAAAATTAAATTTGGCGAATAATGCCTTATTTTACCTTATTTGAAGCTACACTTAATGCTAAGCTAGCCTTCAAATTTATTTCAGAAGAAATTGAATTACGTAGTACATACTCCATTCTGATACGTACGGTAGAACCTTTTATAAATTCATCAACTAATGCTGTATTATCGGCGTCGAGCATGATACTGTTCCCAACATTAGAAGGAATCTCATTTCTTGAAGCAATTAACAATTCCTTGCTGCTATCTCCACGAGAGATATAAATTTTAATTGATTTAAAAATACCTATACTTTGTCCCAAAGGTGCATTTGCATCAATCTTCACTGATGCTATACGTACGTCTTTAATGGCCTTAGTATTTGAGCCATAACCTGTAATTATCTGGTCTAAGGTACTCGCCTGACTTCTAACAGACAAAAGCGTATCAATTTTATCCGTTTTCGGGATTATTAAGCTAGCTGTATAGGGAAATGTTGAACGTATAACAGATTGAACTGCTGAGCAAGCACTAAAAAAGGTGACTAAAACTATAAATCCTAAAACTAATTTTTTCATGATAAATGTGTTTAAAAATATGCATCAACTGAGATGAAAAATCAAATTTTGTAGAATATTGAAAAATT
>NZ_JBIIPN010000027.1:0-23432 GCF_044342615.1 Daejeonella sp.
GGGATTAACAGATCGTGAAGCCGCTGCACATTTATTAAATCGATTTTCTTTTGGTCCGCAAGCAGGTGATATCGATGAAGTGTTAAAAATAGGTTTAGAAAAATGGTTTACACAACAGTTAGCGGCCAATCAGAAGGATGAGCGTTTAGAAAAAATGTTGAGTTCTTATGATGCTTTAAATCTTAGCAATGCAGAGGTCATTAAAATTTATCCTAAAAATGCACAGGTTTTGCGCTGGGCAATACGTGATGGGGTAATTCATAAAGATTCGGTTAATCTCTCAGATCGTAAGAAATACCGAGAGCAAATTGCGGCTTACATGCTTGAGAAGGGCTACAAGCCGCAGGCAGATCTTTTTAGGCAATTAATTAACCAAAAGATTTTAAGAGCCACATACAGTAATAATCAATTGAAGGAGGTGTTAACAGATTTTTGGTTTAACCATTTTAATGTATCCATAACAAAAAATATTAGTGCCGAATATATTCCGGCTTATGAACGTGATGTAATTCGTCCGCATGTATTTGGTCAATTTTCAGATTTATTAATAGCTACGGCAAAATCGCCTGCCATGCTCTTCTTTTTGGACAATTTTAGTAGTTCTGGAACATTAGAAAATACAAGAAAGCCTCAAAATGCCAAAGGTCAAGGTCAAATGCCTTCAAGTGCTGCAATGCAAATGGTGGATAGTACTTCTATGCGTGCTCAAATTGTATCTAAATTACAGGAAAATAGAAAAAACCAGGGATTGAATGAGAACTATGCTCGCGAAGTAATGGAATTACATACTTTGGGTGTTGATGGAGGTTATAGTCAGTTGGATGTGACCCAAGCCGCCCGTATTCTTACTGGCTGGTCTGTAGCACCTATGGAGAATGCTTATGGTGCTCCATTGAAGAAAATGATTGAAAAAGCAGGGACGGACAATCTCAAGAAAAGAGGTTTCGTTTTTGAAGATGATTTTATGTTTGCTGCCAACAGACATGACCGTGGCTCAAAAACAGTCTTAGGAAAGGTTTTTCCTGCAAATAGAGGTTATGAAGAGGGGGTTGAGCTGTTAAACATGCTTGCTCAACATCCATCTACAGCTAAATTTATCTCCCAGAAATTGGCCGTTCGTTTTGTGAATGATAATCCCTCGGAAGCGCTGGTAGATAGAATGACGGCTACCTTCAATGAGAAAAATGGTAATATTTCGGAGGTTTTGTTGAGCATGGTAACTTCGCCCGAATTTTGGTCGAAAGAGGCATTGAGAGAAAAAACAAAATCTCCATTTGAGTTGGCCATAAGTGCTGTTCGCAGTTTAAATGCAGATATCAAACAGCCCAGTCAATTAAATACATGGATAAGCAAAATGGGGCAGAAAATGTATTATTATCAAGCACCTACCGGCTTTCCCGATAAGGGGCAATTTTGGATTAATACCGGTTCCTTGTTAAATAGAATGAATTTTGGCTTGGCTTTGGCTTCTCAGCGAATTCCGGGTATTAAATTTGATCTTTTAGCCTTGAATAATAATCATGAACCTGAAAGTTCGGAAGCTGCCCTGATGAGTTATAGTAAGCTCATTATGCCGGAGCGAAATCTTGATAAAACCATTGAGCGATTGAAGTCGATGTTAAATGATCCAGATTTGGTTAAAAAAGTGGAGACTGCTGCATCCCAAAACAATAAAATGCAAGATGCTGTAAATGAGGATGATGATTTAATGATGAATGAAAAAATTACTGATAAAAAAGTGAATAATTCTGTAAAAATGGCAGGGGATAATATGTTGGCTCAGGTAGTTGGTTTGATTTTAGGCTCTCCAGAATTTCAACGTAAATAATAAGATATACGATATGATATCTAGAAAAGCATTTTTAAAGGCAGGCGGACTATCCTTATTTGGGATAGGAATTGGGGGAATTCCCGCATTTATGGCTCAGGCAGCCGAATTGATAGAGGCACCTAAGCTTTTTAAGCGGAAGAAAATTTTGGTATCTATTTTTCAACGAGGGGCAATGGATGGATTGATGGCTGTGACGCCATTTGAAGATCAATACCTTAAAGCCGCACGACCGGGATTGTTTATGAGTCCGGTGAAAACAGGAAACAACAATCCGCTAATCGATTTAGACGGTCGATTTGGGCTGCACCCCGCCATGCGCGCCTTTGAATCTGTTTTTAGAGATAATCGTTTGGCAATAGTACATGGGATGGGATCTCCCAATAATACACGTTCCCATTTTGATGCACAAGATTATATGGAATCGGGGACCCCCTTTAGCAAAGGAACATCGAGTGGTTGGTTGAACCGGGCGGCGGGACTCTTAGGGCATGAAGCGACGCCATTTCAATCTGTAAGCTTAACGAATGCTATGCCTCGATCATTCTACGGTGAAATACCTTCTTTATCTATCAGTAACCTTCAAGATTTTAATATTCAACTGCGTGCTAACCAGATGAATACTAATAAGGTATCACAAAGTTTTGAAGAATTATACGATCAAACCTCACCAGGATTATTAAAATCTACCGGCAAGGAGAGTTTTGAGGCTATCAAAATGTTGAAGTCAGTTGATACAAAGAATTATAAGCCAGCAAATAATGCCCTTTATCCAAATAGTCCTTTAGGCAATTCTTTAAAGCAAATTGCCCAATTAATTAAAATGGATGTGGGTTTGGAACTTGCATTTGCAGAATCAGGAGGTTGGGATACCCACTTTAATCAAGGCGCTGAAAATGGAGTTTTTGCTAGGAATGTGACTGATTTAAGCATGAGTATCATGGCATTCTGGACCGATATGGCTCAATATCACGATGATCTGACGGTAATGACGATGACCGAATTTGGTAGAACCGTGAAACAGAATGGAACAGGAGGAACAGATCATGGTCGTGCCTCTTGTAATTTTATTCTTGGGAATGATGTACGTGGCGGACAGGTACACGGTAAAGTAGCACCTTTAGCTATCGAAAACTTGGAGGATGGGCGAGATTTAGCTGTTACAACAGATTTTAGAAGTATTTTTTCGGAAGTTGCTGAAAAACATCTATTGATTTCCAATAAAAATCAAGTTTTATTTCCTGGTTTTGATGGGAAGGGGATTGGAGTGATGAGGTAAATGGTAGAAAGAACAAGGAGCAAGGAATAAAGACAGAAAGATGACGCCAGCCTGATAACCGACAACTGATAACTGATAACCAACAACTGATAAAAGACAACTGATAACGGATATTTTGCTCAACATCTTGAAGATTCATGTTAGTTTAGAACTGAATAGCTCCATTTTAGAAGAAGCGATATCTCATCTTAATAAAAATGATGCAGTTTTTGGTCCCGCGAAAGATGGAGGCTACTATTTACTCGGAAAAAAACGTTAATTCCTGAGCTTTTTATGAATAAAAAATGGAGTACTGATGAGGTGGCTAAGGATACAATTAATGATTTCAAACGACTTCAAACATCTTATTATCTATTACCAAAATTAAATGATATTGATGATGTATTTGATTTAGGACCTTTCGATAAACAGCAATAATTTAATTTTCCCTATTTAATATTTCTTGATTTTCCTTATACGAAATTGATCAATCCTTATCAGCTAAGTGCTTGATTATGATCATATAAATCGATTTTCAACATCCATATTTTTAATAAAAAATAAAGGATGAAAACAATATTTTTAGTTTTAAATGCACTCAATCCTGATAAAGGATCTTCTGAATTTGCATTTTATTTAGCTCGACTTTCTAAGTCGAAAGTTTATGGTGTTTTCTTAGATGTCAACAATTTGGATGATGATGACATTTTAGAGATTAAAGATTCTGCCATTCCATCCCAAATGGATAATCAAACTAATGTGCTTCCATCAAAGCAGGAACAAATTAAAGCCAATATTCATCTTTTTAAAGAGAGTTGTATAAGTAATGAAGTTTGCAGTGATATTTATTTGGAACAAGAACTATCTATAAATGAATTAATTACAGGAAGTGCATTTGCTGATTTGATTATTATTGATGCCGCATTTTCTTTAAGTGATGGGGTATCCTCAGTGCCATCAGAAAGTGTCAAAGAAATTCTAAACCGTGCAACTTGTCCGGTGATTATCTCACCGCTATCATTTGAGCGTATTGATGAGCTTGTTTTTACTTATAATGGTTCACAATCTTCTCTTTTTGCCATTAAACAGTTTACCTACCTATTTCCAGAATATTTTGATAAAAAGCTCAGTATAATTCAAGTTAATAAATCTGGGACTTGGCCCCAAAGGGATTTAGGAAAATTAAGGGAGTGGCTTAAAAACCACTATTTAGATGTCAATTTTATTGCTCTTGAGGGTATAGCTGAAAATGAATTAATGACATTTCTACTAAGGAAAAAGCATGTATTTATTGTTATGGGGGCTTATAGTCGAAATTCAATCTCACAATTTTTTAATGAGAGCACGGCCGAAGTATTAATAAAAACATTAACACAGCCCATATTTATTGCGCATAATTAAAAATCATCATTTAATCACATAAATATATCAATATATGAAAACCATTCTTGCACCAACTGATTTTTCAGAAGTCTCACTAAACGCAGTCAACTATGCTGCTCAGATGGCGAATATTTTGGGTATTAATTTAACCCTGCTACATGTTTGTCCCGTAAGTATGACCTATACAGATGTTCCTCCACCTGCATTTTACATTGAGGAGTCGATATCTAAGGCAGAGAAGCAGCTTAAAGAGCTAAAAGCTAAAATTTTAAAAGATGCACCTAAGAAAATTACTATTAAAACTAAGGTTTTAACAGGCGATGTAGTTTCAGGTATCAAAAATATATGTGAAGTTATAGATACTTATGCCGTGGTGATGGGTGCGGATAGTAGTAATACTATTGATCGCTTTTTATTTGGTGGAAATACGATTGAAGCAATAAAGTCGCTATCCTGGCCCTTAATTATCGTTCCTTCGCAGGTGCATTTTGGGAGGCTACATAAGATTGGATTGGCATGTGATTTTAGAGATGTTGCCAGCACTGTGCCTGTTGATGAGATTATTAAATTGGTTAGAGAATTTAATTCGGAGCTTCATATTTTACATGTACAAACAGAAAGTCGTAAGACTAGTGATTTGGAAACGGCGAATGCAACGCGTTGGCTTCATGATCAATTAGGAGCATTGAATCCTAAATATCATTTTATGGTTTCAGATAAAGTTGAAAAAAGTATTAATGATTTTGCTGAGAAAAATAAATTGGAGATGCTTATTGTAACCCCTAAAAAACACAGCTTCTTTAATAAAATATTGAAATCTAGTAAATCGAAAAATATAGTTTTACAAGCACAGGTACCTATTTTATCGATTCATGAATGAGATAAAACAATAATATACTAAAAAAAATCGATAATATCAAATTAATCGATGTTTTGGAATGCTATATAAAGATTATTGATTGATTCTTTGGTTCTGAGGCATAATGGGTGGGATGTTAAAATAATTTAATAACCAGCGCGCTCCAAATTTGGAGCGCGTGGTTAACCCAATTATTGAATTGGAATACTCTTTCCTACTTTCATTTTCGACTCTTCAGTCCGTGGAAGTGTGATTTTGAGTATGCCATCTTCATATTTGGCTTCTATCTTTTCGGTATCGATACCTTCAGGTAAGGAGAAACTACGGCTAAAGCCTCTGTAATTATATTCTTTACGTGTAAAAGTTTTCTCTGTTTCTTCTTTTTCCTCTTCAGTTTCATTGCTAATATTCAGCATATTTCCACTAAGGTCAATCTTAAAGTCCTCTCTTTTCATACCAGGAGCAGCTAAAGTGACCAAGAATTGATTCTCTTGTTCCATAATGTTTACTGGTGGTAAACTCGCTCCACGGCTCCATAATTCACGTCCTTCAAACCAATCATTCCATGGTTTTAATAAATCATCAAATACAGAGGGAATTCCTCCGCTTACTCTAGCTAATGTGTCAGTTTTCATAATTTTCCTTTTTTAAATTGCTTATCTATTTATTGTTAAACAAAGATATTTTTAATCGATTTTAGGGAGTTTGACGGGAATCAATTGGCGGACTGAGTTTCATCAATAACCCTTTTATTTAAGCCTTATGGCTGTTTTTTTATAATATGTATCTATTTAGGCAGATTTATTCTTAATTATTTTTTACGATTTAATATATTTTTTCGCTCACTCTTTGGATATTATTTCGTTCGTGTTTTCTACCAAGAATACGGTCGATATCGTCTTTATAAATGACCTCCTTTTTAAACAATAAATCTGCAATCTTGCTGAGAGATTCCTTATTTCTCTCTAAAAGATTTTTACTACGTTCATAACAGGAATTTACTAGGATTCTAACCTCTTCATCAATCATTCTGCCGGTTTCTTCACTGTATGGCTTTTGAATACTCATGTCTCTTTGTCCGCTTGAATCATAAAAGCTAACATTTCCAATTTTTTTATTGAAGCCATAATAAACTACCATGGTATAGGCTTCCTTGGTAACTTTTTCCAGATCATCTAATGCCCCTGTTGAAACATCTCCAAACATAATATCTTCTGCTGCTCTGCCTGCTAATCCGCTGCATAAATGCTCAATGAATGAAGTTTTATTCCGTAGCTGTTTTTCTTCGGGTAAATACCATGAGGCTCCTAATGTTTTACCCCGAGGAATGATAGACACTTTTACGATAGGGTCTACATGCTTCAGCAATGTGCTTACCAAAGCATGGCCAGCTTCATGATAAGCAATGATCTTTTTTTCTTCAGGAGAAATAATTTTGCTTTTCTTTTCAAGTCCCGCAACAATCCGATCAATAGCATCTAAAAAATCCATTTTTCCAACGGCATCGGCTTTTCTTCTTGCGGCAATAAGGGCAGCTTCATTACAAATATTGGCGATATCAGCACCAGAAAAACCCGGAGTTTGTGTTGCTAAAAAGGGGATATCGATGTTATTATCTAAAGTTAATGGGCGTAAGTGAACTTTAAATATTGCTTCACGTTCTCTTAAGTTGGGTAATTCTAAATAAATATGCCGATCAAATCTTCCTGGTCTGAGCAGTGCAGGGTCGAGCACATCTGCTCGGTTGGTTGCCGCAAGAACAATTACGCCACTGTTTGAGCTAAAGCCATCCATTTCTGTGAGTAATTGATTGAGCGTACTCTCTCTTTCATCATTTGCGCCGCTTAAAAACGCTCCTTTGCCTCTTGTGCGGCCTATCGCGTCTAGCTCGTCGATGAAAACGATGCATGGGACTTTCTCTTTCGCTTGTTTAAATAAGTCGCGCACACGGGCAGCACCAACGCCAACAAACATCTCAACAAATTCAGATCCTGAAATGATAAAAAATGGGACTTTTGCTTCACCGGCAACGGCTTTTGCAAGAAGAGTTTTGCCAGTTCCGGGTGGCCCAACCAACAAGATTCCTTTGGGTATTTTAGCGCCTAAGCGGGTAAATTGCTTCGGGTTTTTTAAAAATTCAACTATTTCACGGACTTCCAGTTCAGCTTCTTCCAAACCTGCCACATCTTCAAAGGTTATGCGGCTTTCTTCATGAGCTACCATTAAGGCATTAGATTTGCCAAAATTGAAAATAGAATTTCCATTGGATTGACTTCCCATTCCTGCATATTTACGAAACATGATACGCCAGAGGTAAAAAATCAATAATAATGGAAGTAACCAGCCGAAGACATTCCAGAACCAATTACTTGTATTTGAATAAGTTATAGGAATTTTTTGTGTTATTGGGATGTTTTTTTGAGCCTCATCCATTTTACGCTCAAAGCTTTCTAAAGATCCTATTGTAATTTTATAATGGGGGCCGGGATTAGATTGTCCCTTGATTTTTGTATCAAATGCTTTTTTAAAATATGGGTCGCTAGCCAAATCAGACTTAATAAAAATTTCAGCCTCCTCTTTGTTGACAATATTTATCTTTTCAACAGCTTTGCGACTTATTATTTCACTTTCAAATTGTTGCCATGAAATTTCAGATTCAGCATTGTTGAACCCAGGTAAATAGGGAAAAAACAACATAAAAAGGATGGCTATATAAACTACAGCCCAGAAAAACTGTTTTTTGGGAGTCTGATTTTTAGGAATTTGTTTTTTTGGAGAGATTTCCTGTCGTTTTGGCTTCATGCTATTTTTACATGCTTAATTTATGGCATTTAAAAAGCTGGATTTAATATCCAGCTTTTTAAATTTTTAGGAGATTAATCATTGAATGCCATTTCGGGCACTTCCACATTCAGATTACTTTCTACGCTTAAAATACCTGGAGCCGACCATGCAGCTCTTTCAGCATCATCTTTTTCGGCAAAAGATCGAACTTTACCACTAAGAATAACTTTATTGCCATCTACTTCAACAGTAATTCGATCAGCATCTATGGTAGCATTTCTATGAAAAGCACTATTGATTTTTTGATGGACATCTTGGGCTTTAAGTGTTGGCTTCACAGAAATTAGATTTATTACAGAGCTAACTCCAGTAATATTTTCAATGGCTCTGCGAGCATTTACACGTTGATATTCCCATTCAACGTCACCTTCTAGCTTCACATTCCCATTTTCAACTTTAACCTTAATTTTATTGTCGGGAATAGTGGTATTCCATTTAAGTGCATTTAACACTGTTTCGGCAATTTCGGTATCAGTTTTTCGATAGGTCGGAGAAACGCCAACTTGAATATCTTCGGCTACAGCTCTTACACCTGCAACCCGCTTGGCGGCTTTTTCAGCACTTAATTTTTTTGAAAAGGTGTCAACTATGCCAGAGAGGGTTACAATCCCATTTTTTACCCCTACTCCAATTTCCGATTCATTAAGAAAAGGCTCCCAGCTTAGCTCTTCCATCACATCTTTTTGAATTTGATTGTCAGTTCTCATTTTTTTGATTTTTAATGTTAATAATTTGCTTTTTGTAATTATTTTCAAAGTAGGCTTAAATAGAAAAATTGCTTATGAGGGTAATCAATTAGGACTTTGATATTGATCAAAATTATTTTGTGTAATTAAAAATTCAGCTCTAGCTATGATTTTTTAACGGTTTTACTATTTTCTTGTTGAATAAAATTCTTAAGAATAGAATGTTTAATCCATTATTTTAGATAATTTCGTCTATGCCTTTAAAATCTAAATCTGTCTCTGATGAGAAAGTAGAATTGCATCCACGAAATAAGCATAGAGCTAGCTATGAATTTGAAATTTTGATCAAGTCCTGTCCAGATTTAGCCAATTTTGTGATAAAAAATCAATTTGATAAAGAAACCCTAGATTTTACAGATCCACTTGCCGTTAAAACTCTTAATAAAGCCCTTTTAATTCATTTTTATGGGATTCAATTGTGGGATATCCCAGAAGGCTTTTTATGTCCGCCTATACCTGGCAGAGCAGATTATATACATTATGCAGCAGACCTTATTTCTGAAGGTGAAGAATCTATCCTAAAAGGAAAAAATGTGAAGGTGCTTGATATTGGTGTTGGAGCCAATTGTGTTTATCCATTAATTGGCCATCGTGAATATGGCTGGACCTTCGTTGGTTCTGAGATAGATTTGTTGGCAATGCGCTCTGCAACTAATATTGTGGATGCCAATGCACTTTCCAAATCGATAAGCATTAGAAAGCAAAGGTCAAGTACTAAGATATTTATGGATCTAATTAATCCAGGTGAAAAATTTAAGCTTTCGATTTGTAATCCTCCCTTTCATGGATCTTTAAGGGAAGCGTCTGAAGCTACGGAGCGTAAATGGAAAAACTTAGCTAAGGGGCCTAAAATGGCTACTGATTTAAACTTTGGTGGAAAAAATGCAGAGTTATGGTGTGAAGGAGGGGAAGAGAAATTCCTTAAAAATATGATAACCGAAAGTGGCCAATTTGCGGAGTCAGTTGAATGGTTTACCTCTTTAGTTTCAAAAAAAGAAAGCCTTTCTAGTTGTTATTATGAACTTGATAAAATACAAGCTAAAGAAGTTCGTACTATTGAGATGAATCAAGGAAATAAAAAGAGTCGGATTTTAGCTTGGAAGCTCCAATAATTTAATTTTAAAGATAAATTGTATCTAAAATATTAAGTTATTTAATAAAATTATCATATAAGCTATTTAATCCAGCTCTTAGCACATCATTCAAACCATTGGTATAATTAGGGTTACAGCCGTTGGTTATAACTACAAATCCAAACTTTTCTTTAGGATTAAAGAACATAGCGCTGTATAGTCCGTATGCTGAGCCAGTATGACCAGTCATCATTTCTCCAGGTATCACATCATTTCGATTTGAAATTGCTAAACCATAGCCTTCTTCTTCAGATATTTTGGTTTGCATCAAGCGCGAGCTCTTTTTTGAGATGATCTTAACACCTTTATACTTACCGAAGTTCATGTGCATGGTCATGTATTTTGCAAGATCTCCAGATGATATTTTCATTCCTCCAGTAGGTGAGAATACCGGAGTACTATAGGCCATTTTATAATTTGAAAGTATATCGCGACGAGTAGAATAAGCTAGCGGCGAGGGACTTAGAGTCTTATTTTTAGTATTATATTCATGTAGGGTAGCAAATTTGCTTGCATCTAAAGAATCGATATTATAACCACCATACAATCCTAATGGCTTAAGGATGTTATTTTTTACATAATTATCGAATCTTTCGCCAGAATATTTTTCAATAACTGTACCAACCATATTATAATTAAGGTTGCAGTATTGATAATTGGTGCCTGGCGCATATTGGCTAAAACATTTTTCCCAATCTGGGTTTTTCGAAGGATTGATGGCATCGAGAGTGAAATATCCTTGGCTATCATTAATGCTTGAGGTATGCGACATTAACATCTTAAGAGTGATTTTTTGATCCGGGAAATTGGGATTACGTACGGTAAAGCCTATTAAATCACTGATGTCGTCGTCTAAATTTAATTTCCCAGCCTCTACTAATTGCATGATAGAGGTAGCAGAGAAGGATTTGGATATGGACGCAATACGGAAAATATGGTCGTTTTTTAAAGGTTCATTGCTAGTATTATCCTTTAGGCCGAAGGATTCATTATAAATAATTTCACCTTTTTTTACTACGGCAACAGATAAACCTACGACTTCAAATTTTTTCATGATTTCTTGAATGTCGGACGCTGCTTTTTCATTTTGAGCGAATGCTGATAATGAAAGGCAAAGAATTAGTGTTAATGCAATAAATGGCTTGATTAATTTCATTCTGATGAAGCTTTTTGTTTCAATAAAATTACGATTATTATTTTAAAATAATTAATCAAAGGCATTTCAAATTATGGAGTATTTGTTTTTTTAAAATCAGATTTTATTGCGCTCGATTCTTTTACATCCTTAAAGCTTATTTCAACGGTTGTGCCACTATCGAGTTTACTCTTAATTCTTATTTTGCCATTCATTTTATCAAGATAATATTGCACAATATGCAATCCTAGTCCTGTACCTTGAACCTGCTTTACATTAGAGCCTCTAAAAAATGGACTAAACAATTTTTTCTGATCCTCTTCAGAAATTCCGAATCCGTGATCTTTTATAGATAGTTTGTATTCACCTTCTAAAAATTTACTTGAAACAATAATTTTGGCATTCTCTGGCGAGAATTTTATGGCATTAGATAAAATATTGATTAAAAGATGTTTAAAGGCATCAGCGTCGGTAAATAGATTTGTTGGGCCTACATGTTTAAAGGTAATTTTCTGTCCCTTTTTTAGTATAACATTTAGCTCTGATATGGTTTTGCCAATCAGTTCTTCTGAATTAAAATTTTGTCTTTTTATTTCTAGTTGTCCTTCTTCTATCTTATTTAATGTTAGGAAATCGTTTATGATATCCCTTAAAAAGTTTACCGCCGATACGATATGTTTTATTTGTTCTTCTCTTTTTTCTTGATCTTCAGTTTTTTCGAATTTTGAAATGATAAATGCTGAGGAAAGAATGATACTGAGAGGTGTTCTAAGTTCATGCGACGCGAAATTTAAATTTTGTTTTCTTGCCTCATTGAGCTGTTTTTCTTTTTTAAGGAGATTTAAGAGGTCGTTATCGATTTTAGTTAACTCAGAAATCTTTTTTGCCTTATTGAAGTTTGCGGTTAAAGCATAGCAAGCACTTTTATTAGAGGTTTTTATGATATTCATAATGACAGGAAACTTACTACCATCTTTCCTAATCATGTTCAATTCTATTTCATGCCCTTGGCCAAGCTCACAAATCAAAGCACATAAGCAATTTGTTTTTTTATATTCAGTATCAAAATCTTTAATCTGACTTTTGGCAATTATTGATAATTCTTCTTTGTCAAAAAAATCATCTAGGTTCATTTTTCCTATAATATCTTCAGATGAATATCCTAAATTATTTTCTGCAAAAGGATTTAGTAGTTCTATAATACAATTATTATTAGTTATTAAAGCGATTGTTTCGCCCTTGTTCCAAATATTATATAGGATATTATTTGCTTGATATTGTTTAACTATGTTTTGCATAAGTTTTCAATTTTATTGGCAATTATTATATAATAAAGTTTAAAACTCGTTTTTTGTTTAAATAATCTAAATGTTTTAAATTCTGGAAAACATCTTATAGACAAATTCCAAGAAATAGGTCTTATTAAGCAAATAATAAATTCTAAAAAAGAAAATTCAACAATTCTACCTTTGGGATATAGAAAACAAGTGTTGATTATTTGTTCAGATATCTAAAAAATGATTTTAATATTTAAAAGAACCATATTTTAAAATAAAGATTTTTAAATATTTATTCGATTTTAAATATTTTCAATCTTCTATTGTAACCACTATAAAGTCTTTTTGCTCACAATTAAGCTTGTAGATTACTCTATCTAAATAATCCATTGTGAAATTAATCTTTCCATTTTCCAATCGCCAAACGTATTGACGATCTACTTCAAGTAGGTCTGCTAATTGTTTTTGAGTGAATTTCTTCTCTAATCTTCTGGATTTTATCAACGATCCTAATATTTCCTTTGTGCTCTTCATTATTTCCCAGCTCACTGTAAAATAAATTAAATTATATTGGATGTTTGTAACCATGAAGTGTTCACATACCTGATTTTTTAAGGATATAGTGATTTAATTGATGGTATATTTTATTATTATCTACATTAAGAAAATTTCGGCATTTTAGGAGAGTATTAATTTGAAATATTATTTAGGATCCTAATCCAGCGAAATTTTATTCTTCAATTTACAGTGTTTATCATAATAATTCTATTTTTTTAATTGATTTTTAGTTCTTTTTCCTAATACAAAGTTGTCTCGAGCATTTATTTATATAATGCTATTTTGATTACTGAAGTTAAAATCGAGCTTTTTGTTCTATTAAATTACCCGATTTATTTTGTTGCTCTAGTTATGAAATACTCTTTCTAAAAAAATGTTGTAAATCAACTGTATATCCTAATTTACATTCTTGTATAATATCTTGTAAATTCTTTACAATTCGCTTTACAATCACTGTAAACCACGTTTTTTTCCAATTGGAAGTCTCTAATTTTAAAATTCTAAATAATGAATAATTGTTTAATTGAATTTAATTAAAAATAAAATTATGAAACAAATGTATGCTTACTGTGCTCTAGTATTAATAATATTAAGTGCTTCTTGTGCACCTCGTCGAAATCTTGTTTATTTCAGTGATATGGTTGATAAAAACAACGATAGTCAAGTAATTACAGCCGAAACTGAACCTAAAATCCAGTCGAATGATTTACTTAGTATAACTATTAATACACTAAGTACAGAGTCAAATATTATGTTTTCTGTTAACTCTAACAACATTAATAAAAATGGTTATTTCGAAAAGGAGGGATACCGTGTGGATAAAGAAGGAGCGATTAATTTTCCTGTATTAGGTATGGTTAATTTGAAGGGTTTAACACTTGAGCAAGCACAGAAAACTTTGGTAAGTCAGCTTAGCCAATATGTAAAAAACCCGATTGTAAACATGCAATATCTCAATTTTAGGATAACAGTTATCGGAGAGGTAAATAGTCCCGCAACCTTTAATATTCCTAATGAGCAAATTAATTTGTTGGAGGCATTGGGTATGGCAGGCGATTTAACTCCTTATGGAAAGCGTGAAAATATACTTGTTATCCGAGAAATGGATGGTAAGCGTTCAATTGTACGTGTAAACATTAATAATAGAGCTATTTTAAATTCGCCCTACTTCTACCTGAAGCAGAATGATGTTATCTATGTTGAACCAGACAAGGCAAAATCTATAGAGTTTAGTCCCAATAACCGACTAATGCCCCTTCTTGTAGCCACAATTTCGGCTGTAGCAGTTTTGTCTACTGCTTTTCTATCTAAATAAAACACAAATAAAAAATTATAAGTCATGGCTTTAAAACTTAAAAATCAACCTTCTTCGGCAGCAGGTGATCTCAATGATATCTTGTCTAAACTTGTTAAATATTGGTATGTTTTTATAATAAGCATATTAATCTCTTTGGCTATTGCAAGTCTTTATATAATGAATGCAACACGATTTTATAAAGTAAGTAGCACTTTATTAATTCAAAATGATTTTAAAGGTGATGGAATGTTGAAGGGGACAGCCTTTAGCGATCTAGATATGTTTCGCGGCGCTCGCACGGTAGATAATGAAATGGAGGTATTAAGATCAAGAGATTTGATTTTTAAAACAGTCAAAGATCTTAAGCTGGAAACAAGTTACTTCATTCCTGGGCTCTTTAATGATAAAGAATTGTATGGTGAAAACTTGCCAGTTCAGGTGATAATTGAATATCTTAATAATCAAGCATATTCCCAAAAAATTGAGCTTTCTATAAAAGATGACCAGGTATTTTCGCTAAATACGAATGAAAAGAATGTTTTATATAATTATGGACAGTTGATTCAAAGACCAGGTTATAACATTCGGGTTGTTAAGGGACCAGCATTTTCAACAGCTACACCTATTCTAAAAATAAAGTTTAATGATCTTTATACTATGGCTGAATATTATAGCTTATCAGCTTTAAAAATTGTACCTATAGTAAAAGATGCCAATACTGTTTCTTTAACACTACTAGACCCGATTCCGCAGCGTGGAGTAGATATATTAAATAAGCTCATTGATACCTATAATGATGAAAATGTAGGCACTAAAAATAAGGTAGCAAGAAATACGATACGATTTATAGATCAGCGTTTAGTTGATTTAAATAGTGATCTTTCTGTTTTAGAGCGTGGGGTTGAAAACTATAAGCAAGTAAATCGTGTAACCAATATGAGTGCCGATTCGGAGCTAAACTTAAGAACGTCAGGTGATTATGATTTTAATTTGTCTTCGGCGGGTGTACAATTAGATTTAATAAAATCATTAGCAAATTATCTAGGTTCAAGAGATAGCATGTATGAGATTGTTCCAAGTACACTCGGAATTAAAGATCTTACATTAAACAATTTGATTAACAAATACAATGATTTACAAATTGAAAGACAGCGCTTATTACGTAATAATAGACCAGATAATCCACTGATTATCAATATTAATGAGCAGTTGTCGGGATTAAAAGGGTATTTGCAAGAAACATTGAAAAATGTTCAGGCAGGTCTTATTCTTGAGAGGAATAACTTAGTAAATAAATCAAACCAGTTTGAATCAAAAATTAGAAATGTACCTGCTGTTGAACGTGGTTTATTACAATTAAGTAGAGATCAAGAAGTAAAGGCAGCGATTTATCAATATCTTCTTCAAAAAAGAGAAGAAACTGCTCTATCACTATCTGCAACCATTCCTACCTCATTAGTTGTAGATAGGCCGGCCTATCATACAGCACCTGCAAAGCCAAAAGAGGCCTTAATTTATTTAGGCTCATTAGTTACTGGCTTTTTACTTCCACTATTCTTTTTCAGTAGTAGAGAAAAATTAAACACAAAAATTAAAGAGGTAAGTGATGTTCAGCTTCTTGGTGATACTCGGATATTAGGTGAGTTAAGTCATAATGACGAGAACAATACGGTAGTAGTAAAAAGAGGCAGTAGGACCACTATTTCAGAGTTATTTAGATATATTCAATCCAATTTAGGCAATATTATTAGCGACTCTAAGAGTCAGATTTTGCTTGTTACGTCTGGAATGATGGGTGAGGGTAAGACATTTTTTTCTATCAATTTAGGAATTACACTAGCATTGGCTGGAAAAAAAGTGGTTATTGTGGAGTTTGATTTACGTAAGCCAGATCTGATGAAAGGTATTAATATCAAATATGAAAAAGGATTGGCTGATTACCTTGAAAATAAGGAGCTTGAATTGGATGAAATTATAAGTCCCTCAGCAGCAACACCTAACTTATCTGTTATTGGTTGTGGTTCACTTCCCGATGATCCAACAGAACTTTTTTCTTCCGATAGAATGGAAGGCCTCTTTGAAGACCTCAGGAAAAAATTTGATTATGTTATTCTTGACACATCTCCAGTTGGTTTGGTAGCAGATGTATTTAATATCGCACCATATGCAGATGCAAGCATTTATTTATTGAGATATAATTTTTCAGATAGAATGCAAATAGCTGTCTTAGATGACATTTGTGAGAATAAAAAACTTAAAAATCTCATGATTGTTTTCAATGATGCTAAAAAAGAAAATATGAGATCTTATGGCTATGGGAATACCACTAAGAAATATGCTTAATATCATATTTCTCTGATGGTCATTCAATAGAGTTTTTATTTAGTGCTGTTTTTTTGCCCTGTATTTGTTGAAAAACAATTTTAATACCCATTAAATTATTGCTTCATTCTTTAGCAATAACAAGTTTAAAATCATTCTAATTCAAAATTAATCATGTAAGTGAGTTAGCGAAGCTGTGTTTAATCGATAACAAAAAATAATTTTTTTAATATATTATGGAAGAGTCAAGTAAATTAAGATCATCGAAAACGAGGAATTGGTTTGTGATTTACACGAGAGCCAGGTGGGAGAAAAAAGTAGATCATCTACTTCAGCAGCAAGGAATAAATTCTTTTTGTCCTTTAAAAAAAGTAGAGAGCCAATGGGCCGATAGGAAAAAAGTAGTTGAAATACCTCTTTTTAGTTCTTATGTTTTTGTGAATATTAATTTAAAGGAGGAACAGCAAGTACGACAAACTCATGGGGTATTAAACTTTATTTATTTTCTTGGCAAACCGGCCATTGTACAAGACTCTGAAGTTGAAAAAATTAAAGATATTCTTTTAAAAAACCCTGATGCAGAAGTAGTGAGTTTAGAAAATGTATGCGTTGGTAATCGTGTAAGGATAAAAAACGGCGTTTTAGCTAACCAGGATGGAAGTATTGTTAAAGTTAATGGGAAAACAGTTTTAATGGTATTTGATCATTTGGATTGCGCCTTGGTTACTAGAGTTTCAGTTTCAGATTTAGCACCTATTTAAGTATGAGTAATATTTTATTAGAAAAAATATCTATCGCAGTTGTAGGATTGGGCTATGTTGGTCTGCCTTTAGCAACAGAATTTGCAAAGCACTTTGAAGTATGTGGCTTTGATTTAAATGCTGAAAGGGTAAGCCAGTTAAATGGGGGTTATGATCATACTTATGAGGTTGATAGTGAGTCGCTTAAGGGTGTTTTGATTAATACAGATGATTCTGGAAGTGGCTTGTTGTTAACAGACCAGATTGACGATATAAAAAAATGCAATGTTTTTATAATCACGGTCCCTACGCCTGTAGATAGGTATAATCGCCCTGATTTAAGTCCCCTGTTAAAAGTAAGCAGCATGATTGCCTCTATTTTAAAGCCTGGCGATACTGTTATTTATGAGTCAACCGTTTACCCTGGAGTTACTGAAGATGAGTGTGTACCAGTTTTAGAAAGAGAATCAGGATTGGTTTACAATGTTGATTTTTTTGCTGGATATTCACCTGAGCGAATTAATCCGGGTGATAAGGAACATACTTTAACAAAGATTCTCAAAATTACTTCAGGATCCAATCCAGATACAGCAGATTTTGTAGATTCATTATACAAATCAATCATTGTAGCTGGTACCCATAAGGCAGAATCTATTAAAATTGCGGAGGCTGCAAAGGTGATTGAAAATGCTCAAAGAGACATCAATATTGCTTTTATTAACGAGTTAGCCATGATTTTCAATAAGCTTGGAATTGATACGAATAAGGTATTAAATGCAGCATCTACCAAATGGAATTTTCTCAATTTTAAACCTGGTTTAGTTGGTGGACATTGTATTGGAGTTGATCCATATTATTTGGCTCAAAAAGCACAGGAGGTAGGTTATCATCCTGAAATTATACTTGCTGGAAGAAGGGTGAATGACGGAATGGGAGAGTATGTTGCAGATCAATTGGTAAAAGCTATGTTATCAAAGGGCATTGCCATAGCAGGGAGTGAAGTGTTGATCTTAGGCTTTACTTTTAAAGAAAACTGTCCAGATGTTAGAAATACTAAAGTTATTGATATTGTTAAGAGATTATTAGAATATCAAATTGATCTCACCATTCATGATCCATTGGCAGATAGCAAGCAAGTTAATGATACCTATGGGATTGATTGTCAGAATGATCAATCTAAAAATAAACTTTATGACGGTATTCTGCTGGCCGTGGCTCATCATCAGTTTAAGGATTTGGATGTAACAAGCATGTCTAAGGAAAAAACAGTCGTTTATGATATAAAATATGCTTTACCTCACGACATGGTGGATGTACGCTTATAAATATCAAAGTAGAATTGCGCTCACAAAATATAAAATTACTGGCTTAAATTGATTGGGATGCATCGTTTAAAGGAATTAGATGTTTTAAGGGGCTTTGCAGCACTTAACGTGATGTTATATCATTATACAAGTCGATATTTTGAAATATTTCAAATTCAAAATCAACCAAATTTTGAATGGTATTTTGGACATCATGGTGTGGAGCTATTTTTTATGATTAGTGGTTTTGTAATTTTTATGTCGCTTCAAAATGTAACAAATATTAAAGAGTTTATCCTTAAAAGAGCTATCAGATTATATCCTGCTTATTGGATTTGCATACTCATAACTCTTTTTATTTCAGTTATTTATAATATTCCTAGAAGTGATGATTTTTCATCTTTTCAAATTCTAATGAATTTTACAATGATTCAGGGAATATTTGAAATTCCCAATATCGACGGAGTATATTGGTCGTTATTGCCAGAATTATTCTTCTATATTTTAATGGGTACTTTGTACTATTTAAACTTCTTGAAAAACATTAAAATAATTGCAATAATCTGGTTAAGCTGGATGATTTTAAATAAATCAGGTTTATTCCCTTTTGGGGAATATTTTTTGAACTTAAAATATGGAATGTTTTTCCTCGCAGGTATATTTTTCTATAATTTGAAATTCAATAAAGGTTCTTTTGTTGACCATTTAATAGTTTTAAGTTGTTTGTTTACAGCAATTTATGTAAATGGAGAGACTTACAACCTAATTATTTATCCTATTTGGTTTGCCACTTTTTATCTTTTCATTGGAGGTAAATTGAGCTATTTTAATTGGGCTCCATTATTGTTTTTGGGCTCTATTTCTTACCCATTATATCTTCTACACCAAAATATTGGCTATGCATTAATCACTTATTTGTACTCATATCTTCCTAATTATTTCATAGTGATTTCATCAACTAGTTTGATGATGTTTTTATTGGCTTGGTTAGTTATAAAATATCTTGAGAATCCTTTAAGTCTATTTCTAAAGCATAAGTTTCTTTCAAACTTAAATTTAAGTAAGAAATCAAAAATTAGTACAGATTTAGATCATTTTTCGCATAAAAATGTTCTTGAAAAATCAAGATAAAATTATCCAATAAGTCTATTTAAGGCTCTTCCTATCACCATTTATCGATTCAATACTTGAATCAGATTGATTGCCCAATTTTTATGAGTCTTAGAAAAAAAACACTGAATGGTCTCATTTGGACTTTTAGTCAACAGTTTGGTGTACAAATTATTAGTTTTTTTATAACCATTGTTTTAGCTAGAATATTAGGTCCATCTGAATTCGGAATAATAGCTATGCTTTCAGTTTTTGTGGCTGTAGGCGGATTGTTAGTTGATGGCGGACTCTCATCATCCTTAATTAGGACGGGTAGGGCTAACCAAAAGGACTATTCAACGGTTTTCTTTTTCAACCTTGGTGGTAGTTTGGTGATTTATGCTTTGGTTTATTTTTTAGCACCATTCATTTCTGCTTTTTATAAGCAGGAAATTTTGACTTCGGTTCTCAGATTATATTCTATTGTGTTCATAATCAATGCTTTTTATGAAATTCAAAATGCACGGCTTGTTAAAGTTATGGATTTTAAAACCCAAGCCTTGATTCAAATACCATCTGTTTTAACTAGCGGTCTAATTGGTATTTTATTAGCAATTAACGGGTTTGGAGTATGGAGCCTTGTATGGATGAATATTTCACAATCGTTTTTAATTACCTTATTTCATTGGGTATTTTCTAAATGGCGTCCATCTTTAATTTTTGATTCTGCTTGCTTTAAAAGACACTTTCATTTTGGATACAAAATGACCCTTTCTGGATTGTTGGAAATTATTTATAAAAACATTTATGTACTGATTATCGGTAAAAACTATTCTGCAGCTCAATTGGGATATTATTCAAGAGCAGATTCTATCAGTCAATTGCCTACAAATAATATATTTAATGCCATAAACAGTGTTACTTACCCCATGTTTGCCTCCATTTCGGAAGATAATATCCGACTTAAAATGGTCTATAAAAAGTTAGTGCAACAAGTATTATTTTGGAATGCATCAATATTAATTCTTCTTGTTGTGCTCGCTGAGCCTCTTTTCAGATTTTTACTGACTGAAAAATGGCTTCCAGCTGTTCCGTATTTTCAAATATTATGTCTCGCAGGTATACTTTATCCTCTTCATGCCTACAATCATAATATTTTAAAAGTTAAAGGCAGGAGCGATCTTATATTAAAAATTGAGATTGTAAAAAAGACAATTGCAGTAATCGGCATTTTACTCATCATTCCATTTGGAATTTTTGGCCTACTTTATTTCCAACTTGCCTTCAGTATTTTGTCGTGTTTTATCAATTCATATTATAGCGGAATCCTAATTAATTATTCTATCAAAGAGCAATTGGCAGATATTTTTCCAGCCATTTCACTATCCATTTTGATAGGCTTGATTTGTTTTTTTATGGATATGATTCTTAAACCCTACATACAATTCTCCGATTTAGAGCGCCTGATTTTCAATAGCTTATTCTATTATATTTTATATATGTCTAGCAGTTATTTCATGCAATTCACAGCCATTTCTGATTTTAAACAATTAATTCTAAAAAGATGATACCTGTAACAAAACCCTTTTTGCCGAAAGCCAAAGAATATGATGCCTATTTACAGAGTATTTGGGAGCGTCAATGGTTAACCAATAATGGTCCGCTAGTAAATGAGTTTGAGCTAAAATTGAAAAATTATCTTGACATCGAACATTTACTATATGTTTCAAATGGCACTGTTGCTTTACAAATTGCTATCAAGGCCTTAGAGTTAAAAGGAGAAATAATTACCACTCCTTTTTCTTTTGTAGCGACCACAAGTAGCATTGTTTGGGAGGGATGCAAGCCTGTTTTTACGGATATTGAGCCCGATACATTTAATATTGATCCGCTAAAAATTGAAGCTGCTATTACATCAAATACAAGCGCTATTTTAGCTACGCATGTGTATGGAAATCCATGTGATATTGATGCAATTCAAGCTATTGCCGACAAACATGGACTAAAAGTTATTTTTGATGCTGCGCATTGCTTTGGGACAAAATATAAAGGGAAGTCAGTATTTGAGTTCGGCGATATTAGCACAACTAGTTTTCATGCCACCAAGTTGTTTCATAGCATTGAAGGTGGGGCTGTATTTGCCAGAAAACCGGAACTACTTAAAAAAATGGCTTTCATGAGAAATTTTGGTCATAATGGCCAAGATCAATACAGTGAATTAGGTATAAATGGAAAAAATAGTGAGTTTCATGCAGCCATGGGACTTTGCAATTTGAAATATGTGGATGAGATTTTGAAAAAGAGAAAGTCTCTTTCAGAATACTATTTAGAAAAATTAGCAGACTTAAAAGCAAGTTTTCCAAAGCATCAGGAGAATTATATTCCCAACTATTCTTATTTTCCAGTCTTATTTGACTCTAAAGAATTGATGTTAAAATGCCTTTCAGATCTTGAAACAGAAAAGATTTATTGTAGGCGTTATTTCTATCCTTCCTTATCAACCTTGTCTTATGTTAATAAAACTGAACTTCCTGTGTGTGATTCAATAGTTGAACGTATAATTTGTTTGCCACTCTATCACACGTTAACATTTTCTGATTTAGATCTCATTACACGAGTTATGCTCCGAGCTCAACATTATGAGGTTCAAGCACCTTCGAGTATCGAGGCCGATATTGCTCAATTACTTGAGACAGCTTTGCTCGTAAAAACAAACAAATAATCCTTCCAATTAGTTCTCAATCATTTAATTCTAAATGAATTTGAAATCATTTTAATATAAATTCAAACAATCTATTCTCATGAACAATTATGAAAATATGGTGAGCATTTGTTGCATTACTTATAATCAGGAAAAATACATTGCAGAGGCATTAGATGGGTTTTTAATGCAAAACACAAATTTTAACTATGAAATTATTATTGGAGATGATTGCTCAACAGATGCTACTCGATCCATTATTGAAGATTATTCAGAAAGATATCCAGGTAAGATACAACTGTTAACAAATTTGAAAAATGGGGGAGCTACTCCCAATATTTTAAAAACATTAGGTACCGCACAGGGCAAATATATCGCTATGTGTGATGGTGATGATTATTGGACAGATTCTCGCAAATTACAAATGCAAGTTGATTTTATGGAAAATAATCCTGACAGCTCTATTTGCTGCCATTATAGTAGTGTGATTGATGAAAATGGCGATTTAGTTTATGAAGATAATAATCCCGTGAGTCTTGAATATACGTATGAAGATGTGCTTTTAGGTAGAAAAAATGAAACGAGAGTTTGTACCATGATGATGAAAAATAACGATCATCTAAAACACATAAAAAGTCAGGAATGGTTTTACCAGGTTTATAGTGCTGATACATTTTTCAAACTATATGTATTATCTGAACCTAAAGCTAAATTATACGTACTTCCTGAGATAATGGCAGTATATCGCTTGCATCAGGCAGGCGTTTGGAGCATGATCGATTCGCAGGTTAGAAAGAAGAAAATGATTGATGATTTCAATATCTTGATTAATAATTTCTCTTATACAGCACAACATAAAAAGGAATTATTGAAAATTTATTTGATGCAATATTTTCTTTTTGATGTTAAAAATTTCAAATTTCAAAAGGCTATAAATACATTAATTACTCTCGTTTAA
>NZ_JBIIPN010000131.1:0-7210 GCF_044342615.1 Daejeonella sp.
AAATTTTGCGTAATGATTCTAAATAACGGGGTTTTTGAAGGTAAAGTTATTGCAAAGCCTGAAACAATCGCTTTGATGAAGACTGATCAGGTACCATTAAATATTAATGCTGCAATAAATACTCCACTTGGTAAATTAAACGAAGGATTTACCTTTGGCTACCAAATTATTCGTTCGGAAAGTCCGCAATCCTTGAAGCCCAAGGGTACAATTGGTTGGAGCGGGGCAACAGGTCCTATATTTTTTATCGAACCAAAAAGTAAATTGATTGGTATTTATATGTTTCAAATGCAACCTAACTCGCATATTAATTCGAGGAAAAATTTTGCAGATTGGATGATTAAGGCAGTTCGATAGTTGATAAGGCTAAATAATTTGGAATCTTTATACTGACTAGACATAATGCATATCTAGTTTAATTTTTGAGGTAATTAATGGTGCCTCTTTTGTATCGCAACAATATTTTAAGGCTTTGAGCTGGAATTTTTTATATCAGATTCATTATTAATATAATGGAGTAAAAACTTCAATTAGTCTTTAAACTGCTTAATATTATTTTTTAACTCAATGAACGAAATGATAACCAATCATGTTGATTGTAATGTGATTGTAAAACCTAGGTAATCCAAATGTAAAACATCTGATATTCTAATTTAACCACTTAATAATCAGTATTTTTAAAAAAAATCAAAGAACGAATTCACGTTTTTTTCATTCATCAATTAAAATATTTATTATGAAAATTAAATCAATCGCATTAACATTATTTGCTGCTATAGCAATTTCTTTTTCTGCTAATGCTCAAAAAACTATCGTTGATGTAGCTGTAGGATCTGCTGATCACACTACATTAGTAGCTGCTGTAAAAGCTGCTGACTTAGTTGCTACTTTACAAAGCGCTGGTCCTTTTACTGTATTTGCTCCAGTAAACGCTGCATTTGCAAAATTACCAAAAGGGACTGTTGAAACTTTATTAAAAGCAGAAAACAAAGCTACTTTAGCTAAAATCTTAACTTATCACGTAGTTGCTGGTAATTTAAATGCTGCTACTGTTGTTAAAGCTATTACAGATGCTAAAGGTTCATTAAGCATCAAAACTGTAAGTGGTGGTACTTTAGTTGCTTCTATAAAAAATGGTAAGGTAATCTTAACTGATGAGAATGGTGGAGTTGCTACTGTTATTGCTACTGATCTTGGAGCAAGCAATGGTGTTATTCACGTAATTGACTCAGTTGTATTACCTAAATAAGCTTTATTTTCAAAGCCTATAAAAATTTGAAGCCACCAAGGATAATCTTGGTGGCTTTTTTTATGAGATTTGAAGAAGGAGAATCAGTCCTCTATCAATTCATTAATTAGAGCCCTGCCACTGAATTAAACGCCAAAAATGACCTATTAACTTCGATAAATCTGATTTCACACTCTAGGTGGCCGTGGTCCATCATAGTTCAAAGCATCTAACTTAGCATGTAAGGACTTTACCTGAGCCTTTCTTGACCCAGCACTAATTGAGTTCTGGTATTCTTTGGCTTGGATTTCCTCAATTTCTTTAATCAGTTCTTTGATAATATTCTCATCCATAATGTTGCATTAAAAATTCTTTAATTGCGTTTATATCCGTGGTATCAATTTCGTTCTCTTCTAGCAAATCTCTTACATCATCTGCATCAATTAACTCCTTACCATTATTAAAGTATAGAGTAGATGAAAATCCTTGACCTGTAGTTGTGTAATCTTCATTCTCTTCAAATTGTTCATAGTCACCATCAGGTAAATTATACGAATACGAAGAAACTATACCCGAATCAAAATCTACAGATATTTTATTAGTATCAAATACACCAGGTTTAACTTCCAAGGTATAACTTTTCCACTCACCCCAACCATAGGCTTTTTCATCTGAAACAGCGATGTGTACAAAACTACCTTTGCTTGAATTATTAAAGCATTCTTTAAGATTATCTGAATCAGGTCGTTCATATTTCAAAGAGATAGGTACAATTTTTCCATTAGGCAATTGCATATCAGTGGCGGGTTCACCCATACCATAGGTATGATAAATATCACTGCAGTCATACCAAGAATTGTGAAAGATATAATCTGACCAAGAGTCGTCACTCTCTAAAAATTTGAGCATTATTTCATCAGAAATTTCACCTGCAACATCCTCACTTAAGTAACAATTTCTATCATATCCAAGCGTAATAGTGCCTGGTTCAGCTATATAGTATTGAGTTCCTACACCAGTTTCGTGTTCTTCGGTTTGTTTATTTAATAGGATACTTTCAATGCTATATTTAGCAGAAAGCGCATCGCCAAAATCGCTTTCCTCAAATAAATTAACATAGTTAAGAATATCTAATTTTTCTGTGATTTCGATTAATGAATCCTGTAAAGTATAAGACCACTCGATGTTCCGTATTTTCGTAGGATCATGAGAAACAATGAAATTAAAGATTTCAGGGATAAACTTTTCTTCTAATTCCAAATAATCAAATACATCAATATTCGTTTCTATTAACTTCATTAATAAAGTTAAATTCCGATTTTCTTCCTCTAGCGCTTTTACTAATTGTGGTTGAAACTCAATTATTTTACACAAGAAATCAGCATCATTAAGTAAAGCATCATCAAATTTTAAATTTCTAGACTTATTGCCTTTAGCTATTTCAAAAATGAGTTCTCTATCTTGACTTAACTTTTCTGGTAATACCAGTTCTGTTAATCCCCAGTAGGATTCTTCATTGTTATTTATCCCATACTGCATTGCCAAATTTTTGGTTTTTTGCAGTTTTTCTGGCAAATAAGTATACTGGTCAAAGTTTAATTCTAGGTAAGGAATTAAAAAAGCTTCATTATACAGTAGGCTATGATCAAAAAATCCGTCTAATATGTCAAAATCAATTTTGAATCCTAAAAGACTATTTAAGAAAATTTCATCTTTTTTAAATGAACTTGGCAGTTGTTCAAACTTTGAAGATAAATCATAATAATCATCCGATTTTAAATAGGCATGTGCTATTGCATGGTTTTTCTTTAAACCTTCAGAAATAAGAGGGTATAGCTCTGCTCCCCTTTGAGCTACTTGAGCATTAACATAGTCGTTTTCATTAAATTTTTTACCCAATTCTTTCTTTAAAGCTTGATAGGTTTCTTCCGATGGGTAATACTCAAACGCTTTTTCTATTATTTCTAAATCATTTTCCCAATTTGTAAATAATTCATCCCAAGTAAATTTCACTCCATTTTCAATGGCCAGGCAAATATTTTGTTTTGTATTGCTAATAGGTTCATAATAGAAAACCTGACCCTTTTGATTTAATCCATATGTTAATTGATCCTCACTTAGAGGGTATGATCCATTTGAATCGGATACAAAATACCATGCATCTTCGAAGAAAGTATGATCCATTAATTCTAAAACATAGGAATCAAGCAAATAAGCATATTCGAAAAATTCATGAAGTGGGGCTGGATCCCTCTCAATAAAATATGTAAGTAAAAGCGGATCAATAGATAGAATTTGTTGGGCAATAGACTTAGCCTCCGGTGTTGTCCAATCGAATTCTTTAGATACAAAATGACAAGCCTCAGGATTGCGTTTTAGAGCGATCTCAACAAAAGAATTATCCTTTCTTTGCTCTTGAGATAAGAACTGAAGAAGATTTCCATTCATTGACAATAATTCCTTTAAGAATTCATCAGCTAATGATTCATCTTCTTCAAGGTATTGAAGAGCCCAAGAATAAGTTTTTAACTGTTTTTTAAGTTCTTGCTCACCCAAGGCCTTTCTACAAGATTTAAATTTCAGTGGGTAGGGAGTGATCTCTAAAATCGATACTAATAAATCTTTGTTTTTAAGCAAAAACTCCTCGGATAAGAATATGACTTGTGTAGGATCAATTTTAATCATTTCTAAAATTTCATCCTTACTAAGCTTATCTCCTAAGGTTTTTAAAATCCTTAGTTCTTCAAAATATGTTCCATCAGCTGAATTTAAAATGGAATTAAACTTAATTGTTTTAGAATGAGATGTTGTGCCATAACCACTTAAAATACCACCATTGATTTTTGAAATATAATCTATAATTGTCTTATCACTGTATATTTCTGATGGTAGTAGTTTATATGATTCTGGATTTTGATGTAGTGCTGCCCAATAAATCTCTGGATCAGACAATAATTTTTCGTCAATATAACGGATAACTAATCCGTTTAAACTGACAGCTTCCTTAACAAAAAGTTTATCAGCTTTTAATTCGGCAGAGCAGTATTTTATCAAAACGGGCATTTTGGCAACAATGCCTTTCATGAATTCTCTGTCTGCTAAAATAGATTTATGAGCAAAGGTAATTGTAAAAATATTTTCATTTGCTAATTTGCGAACGAACTCTTTATCCTTTCTTAAAAATTCTGGAGCATAATATAGAACATTATTTTGCGCTTTAGCAGCAAGGATGTATCGCATGGCAATATCCTTATCCATCATAAATGAAATAGGAATTAAGCTTATGTTAAATGGATTTTCCTTTATAATTTCAACTACCAAATCGATATCCAGACTGCCATCAATATGTAGCACTTCATCTGGCAATGTTGTCAACATTAGTCTGCCCTCTGCACTTTTTAGGGCAGTACTTAAAAATCCTCGATTATTTTTAAACTGATCCTCAAGATCTGGGTAATTATTTGCTCCATCAAGCTCCACAGCTAATCTAGCAAATGCTTCATTAGTTTTTAATTTTTCGTTTTTATTAATAAGTGTGCTATAACTATCTGGATTTGTTTTAAGAAAATTAAAACAAAACTTTTCATCCTTCAATAAGTCATTATTAGCATATTTTAATAAACCAAATTTTACAATAAAGTCAGAGTCATCGCTAAAAAACTGTTGATAACCCTCCAAAAGACTTTTACTGTATGACAATCCATGAATAATATATTTTGAATTTTCCTTTAGATAAGTCAAAAGTTCCTTAAAAAATGTAGGGTCATTTTGGAGATTAGATGGTAGGATATCAAAAGTAATATCAGCGGATTGATTTTTGATTGAAATTTTTGTTAAGTCTTTATCTTTATATTCATCAGGTAGATCCTCGTAATAATTAGAATTATTTTCGATGACTTTATACAAACTTGATTGATCATTTAGGTCAATGTACTCCAGAAATGTTGAATCATAATATCCATTTTCAGCCGCGAATTTTCTGATATCGTCCGAGCTTGTATAAATTGAGGGTAATAGCGGAAAGATATCAGCATCGACCTTAATCAACTCCTTTAAATTTGATTCATTTTGTAGTATAGATTCATCTGCAAAATGGATTTGATTTACATCCTCTTTAATAATTTCAATCAGCTTTTTTAAATCACTATAATCAGAAATAGGGTATTTGTTGGTTAAGACTTCCTCTTCTTCCTCCTCATCTTCCTCCTCTTCCTCGTCGTTTTGATCCTCCTCATCTTCGTAATCATTTATTTCTTCCTCTTCTTCCCATTCTCCATCAATTTCCTCATCATTTAATTCGTCAACTACGAGCTCATAAGTTTTTCCATTTAATGAGATCTCATAACTATGAGCTTCCCCAACATTATCATCATAAAGATCTTCCTCTCTTGGAACTACATAATTAGATAATTCCCATACATCTAAATTCCCATCATCATCTTGTAAGTTTTTTGGAATATTCGTTATGTCATCTAGGTCAGTAATTTCAAACTCTACTCCATTATCTAGATTTCCTGCCCTATCAAATTCATATTCAACTATACCTCTGCTGAAATAATCATCAATTAGCTCTGATCCACCAATTTTGCCCTTCTTGTAATTTTTTAACCCTTCAATTAATTCTTTTCGTTCGATTTGACCAATCCAATAAGAGTCATTAAACCAATTAACACGATTAACCTGTACATTTGATTTTTTTACCTTGTAAACCAAAGAATAGTTCAAATCAGAATATTGTTTAGTGTAATAGGTAATTTGAATATGCTTTAAGGTTTTATCAGAATTGATTTCTTCCAGAATTTGAGTGATAGTAATTTTATCCAGTTTTAGCGATTGATTATCTTCTGTTAATTCATCATGATCAACATCGGAATCATCTTCTTTCGGATTGGAAAATCCATAAACATAATTATCATCGCAATAGAATAACACTATACCACCTGGATCCTCATCTTTATATTCTTTTTTCGCCTTATTAGCCTCTTTTTTTCCGATTAGTTCTGCTAAATCAGACCATGAATCCATGTCAACGCTGCCTAAAGTGTTTACTAAATCACTATAACCAGTGTCATCCTTAACGGCAGCTATGAAATCTTCTGGCTCAATGGTAAGGACCACAATCTCTCCATCTACCAAATAATTTTCTAAAAATTCGCTTAAATCATCATTGCCATATATCTCTAAAAATGCATCAATTAAGTCTTGATTTATTTCTTCTATTTCAGGGACTTCAGTTACCTGCTTTACAGCCGTATTTATTGGTTGTTGAAGCTTCTCATTTAAAATGGCTGACAAGAAATCAAGCGCAGCAGCACTAGCAGAATCTATTTCATCAAATTTAGGATTACCCGTAATTCTTAAGCCATTACTAGCCGCATCAATAGATTCTGATGCTTGAGAAACAACCTTATTGATAAAATCTTCATCTCTAGTATAATAACCGATTTTAATCGCTCCTTTAACGGTGTTAAAAAATAGATGAGTTCCCCTAGCAGGACTCACAGATGGAATGTAGATGTCTAGAAAATTATCTTTATTTATTTTCTTTGCTTCCGCATCAGGGAATACGACTTTAATGCCAGCAAATAATTGCTCTTGTAAGCTTAATCCTGAATTTGAATTGTTTGATGTGTCTGATCTCATGTTTTTCTTAGCTATAGACTTAGTAAATGATCCTAAGAGATTAATTATTTAATATTCTAAATGATCTTGGCAGATTTTTGATTAATATAAATATATCTTTTTTAATTCAAAAATATTTTAATTGTGTTCATATTCAATAAATTAATTTAATATTATTTTTTCACAATTATTGTAAAATCAATAGCTCGGATATTTGCTCTTTGTAAAAGCATTTAGTACAACATCCGGTATACTATAATTGAGAAGACTAAAATCCAAGAAAGAGTTTCTAAAAATAAAAAGCCACTAAGTGTCCTCAGTGGCTTTTTACGATTTCAAACGTTAAATTTGAATAAAAAA
>NZ_JBIIPN010000028.1:0-23364 GCF_044342615.1 Daejeonella sp.
GCTCTCCTTTTCATTGCAACCCCCCATGTCATTGCGAGCGCAGCGAAGCAATCCATCAAAATCACATCAAGAGATTGCTTCCTACCTCGCAATGACAAAAAACACACCCCATCATTCCGACGGAGGTACGACGAGGAATCTTATCATTTGACAATCCGAGCTCGCAGAATGAGATTTCTCCATGCCTCACACTCATCGTAAATAACACATTTAGATTGGCATGTTCGAAATGAAACGATGGTATATTTATCTTTTAGTAAAAAACAAATAACTATTCTTGAACTTTAAGATTCTTTATAATTTTATTAAAATAATCCTGAGACCAAATATCTAATTCATTAGGATTCTGAATAAATCTGATTACGTCTTCTTTCACGTTCTCGATTTTGGTAGTATTGATTTTTGCATGTAACAATTCCAATAATTGATTTTTTGAAATCGTTTCTTCTGACCAATCTCCACTCTCAGTTGCTCTTTGGCAAAAATGTTTTAAATTAAGCTCTACACCATTTTTAATATACCATTCCATATCATACCAGTCTCTTCCTTTGACTCTATTCTTCCACTTACGAAAAAGTAACGCATGCATTTTGCCTGCAAACAAATTTGGTAAGGTAAAACAGTTAACATAAAATGAAAACGGTTTTGTAAGTAATAAATTTTCTGTTTCAAAATTGAGTGGCGGATCTGTATCTACCTCAATTTTAATCTTTATACTAGGCTTTGATGGTAATTTAATTTGAGGAATAGTACTTTCAAATATTAACTCACTCCACAGTGTTTCTGACTTCAAAAAAGCAGAATCTATATTAGATATGTTCAACTTTGTTTTATGCTTTAAAGATATATGCATCCCAAGCGCATTAAACTCCTCTACTACAGCATTAAAAAATGGCTCTAATTCAAATTCAGCACCCTTTTCTAATAATGAAAAATCTAAATCTTCTGAAAACCGATTCAAGCCATGAAAAATTCTAAGTGCTGTACCGCCATAAAATGCGGCATGTTTATAGAAATTACCTCTGTATAACCCTGCAAGAGTAATCTCTTGCATTATTTCTCGCAATGCCTGTTCCGTTTCTTGAATATTCTTCGGCTTGTATGATTCAATCCAATCCTTTATCATAATCCTGCAATTGATTCAACTAATATCTTAATACTACTTCTTTTGGGACATACAGGCAACCATTTCACCATCTCACGCAAGTTCAGCTCACGAAGTTGATCTTTCTCTATACGTAAATCCTCTAATAAAAAAGCCATTGCTTGATTCTTGCTCCTGAGATTTACTCCAGATGTTGTAATCACTTTATCGCAGAGCGCTTTTTCAGGGCTAGCAATTAACACCGTCTGATTCTCAGTTAAGGGTAATGACTGAATGCCCAGTGGATAATAGGCTATAGGCAAATGGGTGAAACTGTAGACTACATTTTGGGCCATAAATCTTTTAGATATTTTAGGCGTTACGCTTGAAATCTCAAAAACTCGCTCGGGAATCAATCCCCATTGAAACAGGGCTGAATCAAGTGATACATAACTTGGTCCATATAAATGATTTGCTATTAGAAACGGTTCGGGAGTTTTTGGGCTTACCAAAGAGGTAGTCAAATATAACCCTCTTCTAAGTTGAACAATAATTCCTTGATTCACCATTTCCATGATTTTGTCATAGGGTCGACTATAGCCCTTTAGCAATCCAAGAAGTAAGGATGTGCTAATAGGTTGATCACTATACTTTGACAAATTCATTTCGATATTCATTTGTCAAATATATGAATAGAATTCGGAAATTTTCCGAATTAAATTATAAATTTTAACATTTTATGTAAAATATAGCATGTTAATTCGGAAAAAGGGTAGAACATGGTATTATTAAAAAATCATCATTTACCCCAATCAAAAAAGCAAAATTCTTTAGGACGATACATGCCACCAAAGGCAAAATGGACGCTGAAAAAAAAAAATTCAAAACGAATTGGAATGAATATCGTTGCGGAAACAAATAATTTTTTGAAAACCGATAACAAACCAGACTAAAGGCTTGCTACGCTACTGTCAAACATCAGACTAAAACCGAAGCTTTATTGCTCTACGCTGCGGTTTAGTCCTTATATGTTGGTAGCTGGCATAATTTCGGAGCATGAATTTAATGTTTTATGCAATTGATTTTTATGTAAATTGCAAATGTTTAAAATTAAAAAGTCAATTGTTTGTAAATGTTTTATATTTGCAATGTGTTGATAACTAATGGTTAGTGTTGATAAATTGTCAATTGTTGTTACGGTAGTTGTCAATTGTATTAAATAAAAGTTTAAAATGTCAGAAGCTAAATTTACTCATTATGATTTGAAGTTGATAGAACCCACATTTGGTTCATCTCTTACAGATTTGATAATTGAATTAGATTACCTCCGAAAAAAGCAAATGGGTGGCTCTACTCATCCAAAGGTGTTTTTTCAATTAAAACATATTTTTCATACGCTTGAAAGTATAGGGTCGGCAAGAATTGAAGGAAATAACACAACTATTGCCGAATACATTGAAACAAAATTGGCGGATAACAAAGTAGTTCCACAAAGCATCAGGGAAATACAAAATATTGAAAGGGCAATGGCATTTATAGAAGAAAATATCAATGACTATCCTATCAACAGAGCGTTTTTAAGTGAGATGCACAAACAAATCGTTGATGGTCTGTTACCACCTCCTGATGGAGAAGGAGATACTTCACCTGGTGATTACCGTAAAGTAAATTTGAAAATCAATAAATCATTACATATACCGCCAGAATGGTTGACACTGGAAGATTATATGAATGAATTACTTGCCTTTGTGAATAAAGAAGATAGCCCTAAGTATGATTTGTTAAAAACAGCCATTGCACATCATCGTTTTGTTTGGATACATCCATTTGGAAATGGAAATGGTAGAACCGTTCGTCTATTTACTTATGCAATGCTTGTAAAAGCAGGTTTCAATGTAAATGTTGGTCGAATTATTAACCCAACTGCTGTGTTTTGTAGTAATCGCAATGATTATTACAATTATTTGTCTGAAGCAGATAAAGGAACAGATGTGGGCTTAATAGCTTGGATTGAGTATGTATTGAAAGGATTGAAAGATGAAATTGAAAAAATTGACAAATTGTTAGATTACAATTTTCTACGAAAGGAAATTCTTCTTCCCGCTATAAGTCATTCATTAGAAAGAAAGTACATTACTGATGTTGAGTCTAAAGTTTTGAGAAAAGTCGTTGACCAACAAGTCATTCAAGCGTCAGATGTCAAAGTGCATTTTAAAGGCAAATCAGATGCCCAAGTGTCTAGGGAACTAAAAAAAATGATTGATAATAAAATGCTTATTCCTGAAAAAGATGGAAGCAGAAAGTATGTACTTAGGTTTGATAATAATTATTTGCTTAGAAGCATAATTAAGTCATTAGGAGATATGGGGTTTCTGCCTATTCGTGACGAGCTATAAAATGCTTGCCACCAACTGCTTTATACCCCTTACAAAATCATCCATACATACCCGAATTGTAGCGGTTTTGTCTGAAAATCCAATTATAATAATTATACCTAAAGTAAAAATAATTAATTGCAAATTATCGGAAAGACTCTTTATTTGATATATACTTTTAGTTTCAGACTTGCCTATAAATTTCAGTTTTTTGTAAGATTCTCCAAAAACAAAAAAAGCCCGCAAAATGCAAGCTTGATTTTTCCAATTCTTCCCCTAATTCGTTCCTCCAGTTCTTCCCCCATCAATGCGCCACCCCTTTAACCCCAACACACTCGTAAACGTGTCTTTACCACAATCACAAGTTGTCATACAAAACGGCTAAACCCAAGTACAATCGACGTTAATTTACCTTATCATGTCACCTTGAACTCGATTAATGGTCTACATGCCGCACTCCTTCCATAAAAATCCGTTTTGACTGGCATGTTCGAGATGACGCGGCAGTGGTTTGACGTTGGACGTGAAAATTTCATTCATGAAGAAAAACGAAATTATTTAGCAGGAATAAAAGCACTGTCTCAACCACACCGTCATTCCGCCTCGGCTGGTGCGGAAATGATTTACCCTGCCAAAGCACAACCTTTCATAGCATCAGACGCAGCGGTGGGGTTTATTCGAATTTATTTGTTGTTTTTTAAAGGCTCTCATGGTTTCGGCGAAGGGCCTCGGCTTGGTACTTTTTTCCTACAGAAAAAGGAAAGGCCCCCGCGGCTATGAGCGGAAATGTCCATTTCACCACAATCATGCTGTTAAGAACAAAACAAAATTGAATACTCTTTCTTTTGAAGGCCAAAAGAAACAAAAGCCTATTTTTTCCACCAAGGCAGCTGGCTCAAACCCACCACACACAAAAGCCAAAAGCGCACGGGCTGCGTTTTACTGAAGGGTAAAACAATGCCCCGCCCAAACGCTCAAGGCCCTCTTTTGCCTTTTGTTTTACAGCTGCTGGGGAAAAAGCATAACGACTAAATTCCTATACGTTTGTATTTATTTTATAAAAATATTGCTATTAAAATCTAACCTCATTATTTAGCAGGATTGCCAGCACTGTCTTTTCCCTACCTCTCTTCCGCATTGGCTGGTGCGGCAATGATTTACCCTGCCCAAGCACTGCCTTTCATAGCATCAGACGCAGCGGTGGGGTTTGGGTACTTTTTTCCTACAGAAAAAGGACTAGGCCTCCGCGGCTATGAGCGGGAATGTCATTCATACTACAATAATGTTATTAATTAAAAAACGAAATTGAATATTCTTTCTTTTGAAGCCTAAATAAAATGAGGATATTTTTATCCTCAACTTAATTCAGGACAATCATAGCAAGAGATTGCTTCGTACCTCGCAATGACAAAAAACAAAAAAACCAGAGCTCCTCAGCTCTGGTCTTCAATCAAAAAAATAAAAAACCTTCTAATGCGCAACACCCTTAACCCTAATCACACTAGTAAAGGTTTTAAACAATATCTCTACATCAAACCAAAAACTCTTCCTCTCCAGATACTCCTTCTCCAATCCCACCTTCTCCTCTATAGAAATCTCATCCCTACCATTTATCTGCGCCCAGCCCGTAATCCCTGGCTTCAATTTATCCACCCCTGCCGCTACGCGCAATGCCATTAAATCATCCTGGTTATACAATGCTGGCCTCGGACCCACAAATACCATTTCTCCATTAATAATATTTATCAAATTAGGCAATTCATCTAAGCTCAATTTCCGCAATAAACCTCCAATTTTCAATAAATATTGACCCGGGTTCTCTAATAAATGGGTAGCAACATTCGGGGTATTCTTCTTCATGCTTCTAAACTTATAGATGTTGAAGAAGGTATAATTTATCCCTACTCTTTTCTGCTTGAAAAATATAGGCATACCATCTTCTATAAAAATAGAAATAGCCACTAGTAAAAATAATGGCGACAGGATTATTAAGAGGATTATAGCGAAAAGTCTATTGAGCATTTTAGTTAATTTTAAACCCTTCTAAAACAGGAGTTGGATTCCATCCAAAAGCCTCCCTAGCCTTACTATCATCAAAAGTAAGATCTGAGATAATTTTCTTAAGTTTATTCGTATTTAGAGGCGCTTTACTACCTAATAAATCTCCAAATTTTGCAATAATCCTTGCCAACCATAATGGCATATTCATCGGTTTTCCTTTACCTAATTGAATAGAAATATGATTGGAAAGTTCTACGAATGAAGGATGACAGCCATCCGTTAAATTATAAATTCCACCAATCTCTGCAACTTTTAGAATAGATCTAGCTACATCTTCTGCTAAAACCATACTTTTTTTTGCTCTACCCCCAGCAATATTAAAATAGTAACCCTTTTGAATACCTTTAATCATGGCTCCTAAATTACCGGGTGGATTTTGACCTGCCAATAATGGAAGACGTAAAATAGTACAAATAACATTGTGCTTTTTACACCAATCTAACACTAACTGTTCTGCTTGGATTTTACTTAAGCCATAGGGGTCTTTAGCTAATAAAGGAGCATCTTCAGAAATATTGATTCCGTTTTCTCTTCCGTAAACGGCAACACTACTAATAAAAATAAATGCTTTAGGTAATGATTGGGATTCTTCTAAACCCTGCAATAAATTTTGAGTTCCTTTGAAATTAACATCAAAAAAAGCTTGTCTCTCTAGTGAGGTAGTGGGAACTGAATGTGCTTTACCAGCGGCGTGGATAACTAAGTCAAATTTTTCAGAGAAAACAGGCACTTTTTGATCTAAACAAATTGAATATTGTCCAATGTTTCTTGATAGAGTGACAAGTATATTGTTTTCAGATATTGCTTTCGAAATAAAATAACCCAGAAAACCAGTTCCCCCTGTTAACAGACAAATCATTATGTTTAGAATAAATTTAATATTTTTTCCTTGGTGTAATTTACCGAAGCTATTTTAGATCTTTCCCCTTTCTGTTGAATATCAGGAAAGGTCTTTGATGAGATGTGCCTTAATGCGGACAAAATCTTCTCATTTTCTCTCCAAGAAAAAGACCATCCACATTCATAATACTTCACATAATTGTCTATTTCTGAGCCATCATCGCCAACATAAAAAAGAGGTTTACCTGCAGCCATTAGATTATACGTTTTAGAAGGGACACCCAAACCCTTCATACCGCTTATCAAAGTTACCACACCAATATGACAAGCATTCAGAAATAAATTCTGTTCATTTCTTGGTTTTGGACCCAGATAATAAATATTATGTAGCCCTTCAGTTATAATTTTCTCTTGAATTACTGATCTTAAAGCTCCATCACCTATAATAACCAAAATTATATTATTGTTGTTGGCCATTATAAACAAATCTATTAATTCCAAAATTCCTTGAAGTCTGCCCAAATTTCCTGCGAAGCCAAATACTATCTTATCTTTAATATCGAATCCCAAATATCCTGAAATATCGAAATTTTTCACTGGTTGAATATCACTATCTGACCAATTAGGTATAATATCTATCTTATTCATCTTAGGATTTATTTTATTCGACATTAGTTGTCTCATATCTTCACCTAAAACAATAACTCTATCTACATTTTGGTAAGAAGAATTATAAACTTTACTTAAAAACTTATATTTAAGACCATTCTTTCTAATAAGTCCTGCAGGGACCAAATTCTCAGGAAATATATCATGCACAAGAATTTCCACAGTATAGCCTTTGATTTTTTTTAGAATGGCGATTGGTATTACTAAGAAGGTAGGATTGGTTGTTAAAAAAATATTGTCTCCTTTTTTTACTTTTAAAAGTACTGTCCAAGTCATTTTTAAAGTAAGAATTAAAAGTCTTAGGATTCTTTGATAAATTTTATTTTTATTTAACTGTGGTAGACTAACCCTATGTATTTTAATTTCGTTATTAAATTGTTCACTTCGGCTTATATATGATTGCTCGTATCCTGCTGGACCGCAAATCACGCTAACTCTGTTTTCTTGCGATTTTTTTAAAGCAATATCAGTAAGAATTTTGGCTGTTGAAACCTCATCAGGGTAAAACACCTCAGAAATAATCCAATCCACAATATCTATTGATTATTCTTCACTCCAAACAACTCTTTTTATATAATCAGTGTAGCTCAAAATTATTCGAACTACTTTTTCTGAAACGTTTGGCACTGAGTAATCAGTAACCAGCCTAAAGTTTCTTTGCTTACCCGTCTGTTGTTGTTCAAGTTGCACTAGACATTGCATAACTCTCTCTGGATTATTTCCTACCATCATAACCGAGGCTTCCTCCATAGCTTCAGGTCTTTCATGTGCTTCTCGTAAATTTAATGCTCTAAAGTTTAATATCGATGACTCTTCAGAAATAGTACCACTGTCAGATAACACCGCAAAAGACTTCATTTGCAATGCATTATAATCATTAAATCCAAGTGGTTTCAAAAACTTAACTTTAGGATTCATCTCAATTTTCCTCTTCTCAATCATATTACGTGTGCGAGGATGAGTACTAACAATAACCGGAAAATTATATTTATCTGCGATAAGATTAAAACACTCCATCAGTCTAGTAAAGTTACTCTCATTGTTGATATTTTCTTCACGATGCGAAGAAACCACAAAAAATTTTCCTTCTTCTAGATCCAACCTATTTAGAACATCTGACGCTTCAATTTGAGCCATATAGTGATTTAGCACCTCAAACATTGGAGAGCCAGTTTTAATAATCCTGTCAGCAGGTAAACCCTCTCTCAATAAATATTCACGAGCAATATCACTGTAGGTTAAATTAACGTCACTAATATGGTCAACAATCTTTCTATTTGTTTCCTCTGGTACTCGTTGATCAAAGCATCTATTCCCTGCTTCCATATGAAAAATAGGAATATGACGTTTTTTAGCTGGTATAGCACACAGACAACTATTAGTATCACCTAGCACCAAAAAGGCATCTGGCTGAACAGATTCAAGCAATGGATCTATCTTTATTAAAATCTGACCCACTGTTTCAATAGCAGTCGCACCAGCGGCATTCAGAAAATAATCAGGTTTTCTTATCCCCAAGTCTTCAAAAAAAATCTGATTAAGTTCATAGTCATAATTCTGCCCTGAATGCACAATTATATGTTCTATTGCTTCAGATCTATCTAATGCGGCTAAGACTCGTGACAACCTTATGATTTCTGGTCGGGTTCCCACGACTGTCATTACTTTTAATTTCATCTTTTTAACAACTTTATCTGCTTTATAGATTTAAACAATTTCAAAATATGTGTCTGGATCATTCGCATCATAAAACTCATTGATCCAAAAATTAGTATAAAGTTCTTCTTCTCCTATATTCTTAATATTATGAGTATACCAAATAGGCATATCCACATAAGATGGTTCATCCCCATCCAAATAAAAATCTAAAACTTCCGAAGTGCCAATTTTTCTTAATTGTATTAAAGCTTTTCCTTTTATTACTGAGAAACGTTCAATTTTGCGGGTATGGTAATGATTTCCTCTTGTTATTCCTGGTACAGTTGTAGAAAAAGATACCTGTCCACCAACGTTCAATCTAATAATTTCCACAAAAGAGCCTCTTGGATCTGTATTTTTTACATACTTAACTGGAAAATGATTTTTATGATTGATGTAAGAACGGAAGGTGTTAAAAAGATTAACTTCAAATGGACTATTTAATTCAGGAATGATTCCATTGGCAAAATATTGAACTTTATACCTTTCTAATATTTCCAAAATTTCAGAAACTTTATGCTCAGAGCTATGTGGAATATTCAATAAAGATTTTCCTGTCTTGGATCTAATTTCTTGTAAAAAAACGTCAATTAATTCATGTACATAAATCAATTTTACTTGCCCATCTACATCAATTTTGGGTTGTTCCCCATGTGTTAATTGATGAGAAAAGGTAGCAATAAATGAATTATAATATGGATTGCCAAAGGGACCAAAAACATTTGGGATAATCATTCCAGTAAACAAGGCTTCCGATTTACTGGCCCAGTTAGATAATAATTCTCTTCCCTCTCTTTTACTCTTTCCGTACAAATTATCTCTTTCTTCTTGGGAAGATGAAGAGAAAAGTACATGTGCTTTACTTTTAGATTTTTCTAAAGCATTTATTAATTTTTGAGCTAATGAAATATTAGTCTCAAAAATGACCTCTGGATCATGATGCCTATTCATCGCAGCAAGGTGAACAATCACATCACACTCACTAACGAACTTTTCTAGTTTAGCTTGATCCTCGAAGAAATCTCGCTCAAATTGAATTCGCTCAAATTCATCTGGATACAGACCAAGAGTATTAAAAAGTGCTTGCCCAATAAAACCTTGCTGACCGGTTATACCAACTCTTTTCTTTGACATTTAATATTATTAAAGAGTTGCTATTTGCCGATTTAACTCATCCTGAACAAAATCCAATTTCAATAGTAATTGGACCATTCCATCTACGTCACATTGCTCTGTATTGTGAGAATGATAATCTTCAATTAGAGAGACATCCTTCTCTCCTTCAGAAAAATATTGAGCATAATTTAAATCTCGATTATCAGCAGGTATTCTATAAAAATCACCCATATCTTCAGCTTTAACCATTTCTTCTCTGGTACAAAGTGTTTCATAAAGTTTTTCACCGTGGCGAGTCCCAATGATTTTCACTTCATTATCAGCCTTAAGCAATTTTTTAACAGCCTCGGCAAGGTCTCCAATGGTACCTGCTGGAGCTTTATTAACAAATAAATCGCCCTGATTCCCATACTCAAAAGCAAATAATACTAATTCAACTGCTTCCTCTAATGACATCAAAAACCGCGTCATTTTTGGATCAGTAATTGTAATTGGCTGATTATTTCTTATTTGATTGATAAATAATGGAATAACGGAACCTCTCGAACCCATTACATTGCCGTATCTAGTCAAACAAACCGTAGTAGAGCCATTATTAATATTTCTTGATGCTGCAATTGCAACTTTTTCCATTAAAGCTTTAGAAATACCCATTGCATTAATGGGATAAGCTGCTTTATCTGTACTAAGACAAATAACTTTCAAGACTTTATTTGCTACAGCTGCATCAATTACATTTTGAGTTCCAAAAACATTAGTCTTTGTTGCTTCTAAAGGAAAAAATTCACAGGAGGGTACTTGTTTCAATGCTGCGGCATGGAACACATAATCGACACCCTGCATAGCTTGATTAACGCTATTATAGTCCCGTACGTCACCAATATAAAATTTAAGTTTGTCATTCTTTAATGAATTACGCATGTCATCCTGTTTTTTTTCATCCCTAGAAAAAATACGAATTTCACTAAAATGTGAAGTGTACAGAAATCGTTGTAACACAGCATTCCCGAAAGACCCTGTACCACCTGTAATTAAAAGAATCTTGTTTTGTATTTCCACTATTAATTAATTTTGAAGATCTTGTTTTTTTGTAATTGTGTAGGATAATTGATTAATACTGCTTTATAAGGCCCCTTGAAAACAAATAAGCTTCCAGCAGCAACACCTATAACCCCATGTTTATCAATAACTTTTTCCATATCTTCTAATGATCCAGCACCACCTAAAACTGTCATTGGAACCGTAATCTTTTCTCTCACTTTATCAATTAAATCAAGATCATATCCCTTCATTAAACCGTCTTTATCGATTGAATTAATGACGATTTCACCTGCTCCTAATCTTTGAGCCTTTTCGGCAAATATTATTGGATTAATACCTGTTGCTTTTTTACCATTATGAGTATATATCTCATACCCCCCAAGTAATTTCTTCTTAACATCTAGTACTACTATAACACTTTGAGAGCCTACTCGTTCAGATATTTCGGTAATTAATAAAGGGTTTTCCAAAACAGCAGAACTTAATGCTATCTTTTCGATACCAAGGCTAAAAATACGCTGTGCCTGTGCTACAGTCTTAACGCCTCCGCCATAGCATAATGGCATCATCGACTGGCTTGCTAATCGCTCAATAAGGCTATAATTTGGCTCTCTTCGTAATACAGTTGCATCGATATCAAATATCGCCAACTCATCCACGCCCTTATCATTAAAAATTCTTACCGCATTTATAGGGTCTCCTACATACTTGGGATTTCTAAAATTCACAGTTTTTACCAACCCATTGTCTTGAACTAAAAGACTAGGAATTATTCTAGGTCTTAACATGTTTATAATTTTGCAAAATTAGCTAGTAAAGTTTCTCCATGTTTATGGCTTTTCTCAGGATGAAATTGAATACCGTATATATTCTCGTAACATGCTGCACAAGTAAACTTATCACCATACTCTGAAACTGCAAGGACGTCCTCTGAATTTTTACATTCAAAATAATAAGAATGTAAAAAATAAAATAGTGCATCTTTTTCTAAACCTTCAAACAATGGACTTTTAATAACTGGAGTAACATCATTCCAACCCATGTGAGGTAAACGAGTAACCTGTTTTATCTTGGTTTCATCAAATTTTTTAACACTTGCATCAATCCATTTCAAGCCTTCAAAAGTGCCCTCATCACTTGAATTTGCCATCATTTGCATTCCTACACAAATTCCTATCACCGGAACTTTTTTTTCTAAAACCAACTCATTTAATTTAACCAACATCCCTGAATTAGTCAATTCAGACATCGCATGATCAAAATGACCTACACCCGGCAAAATTAATTTTTCAACATCAATTAAATCGCCAGCTTCCTTAGCAATTCGGGTTGGAATATTTAACCTTTTATAAACATTAACAAAAGCATTAATATTACCTACACCATAATCTATTATTGTGATCATCTAAACAATCTTTTTTCTAACCCAAGCTTGGTCATAATAACCGCCCCTAAATTTACAATGTGCTGTTTATTCCTATAATCTTTGAAAGTTTTATTTGGCCCTTCAAAGATTTCCTGCAATTCCTCAACTGTCAAATCCAATTTGTTAGCAACATATTCAAACTCCTGCTTCAACGTAAATTCATCCAATTCTGGTTTAGAAATTCTTTCTAATGCTTCATCTCTTGTCATTTGATTAGTTAAAATCAAACTTGAAAAGTGAGCTCTCCTTTTTTCATAACCAAATTTTCTTGGCATCCAGTAATCTTCGTAGAATCTGGTAAAGCGTGATTCATGATGCTTATGTTGAAATTTCTCCCATCCAAATTTTTTAAATAAAAGATCTTCAGCAGAATCTTTATAAAAAGGAAAGAGATCCAATGGCTTAAAAACTTGCATTCCTAAAACATAACGATAAAAAATTTTATATGTTAAAATATCAACAAGTGGAAAGGTTTTCAATGGCCTAGTTCCAAATTTAGCATGTATATCTTTAATAAGTGTCGTGTCAATACCAATAGATCCACCCCACTCCCTAGGTTCTCTACAACATTCCGTTGATATATTGGAGCCTGTTACAACATACTTAATTTTTTTCTTCCTTGCAAATTTGTACAAAGAAGAAAAAAATGCGTAATCCTGAGGTAAATCTTGATCTGCAATTTGTGATTTTAATAGTGCAACATGAAGGTCTTTCATTTCCTCCCAATTAATAACCTCGGTATATAAATCCAATCCAAGTCCATTAACTAATTTCTCAATATTGTTAACAGCCTGTTGTGTATTCCATCCTGCATCAACATGAAATAACAAAGGCCTTAAACCCATTACCTCCTTTGCTAAATAAGCAACAAATGAGCTATCTAATCCACCACTTAAACCAATTATGCAATCGAAATCTTTTCCTTTTCCTTCTTTCTTTATTTTTTCAGCCATCTTCATCAACTCAGCATTACCTTTCTCGTCAGGATGCCAATTTGGCAAAATATTATTATGGTAATTATGGTAATAATCAGATATCCCATTATCATCGAAAACGATTGTAGGATCTGAAGTATCCATAATGGTTTTAGTACAAATTTGATAGGTTTTAATAGTCATCAGCTTATGATTTTATTATAATGTAATTGTCAACTTTTTGCCAGGTTCCTGTTTTCTTATGAATCCAAACTACAAATGCCAACCAGAATATTTGAAGAGTTGAATTACGATAAACTTTATTTTGTATCGCTTTCCAAGGAAAATTTCTACTTAGACTATCTGTTAACAGTTTATTTTCATCGAGCAATATTGAAGAAGGACATAATAAACGAAAGTTTTGTAAAGTTAATACTACGGGAACTTAATATGTATTGCATGTTCGATTTATTATAGGACCTGAAGCAAAATACCAATTGTGAATATGAATTACGTCAGGTTTAAATTCTTTAATTTTATTTTTAAGCGTAAACGATGAATAGATATTTCATATTGAACTAAAAAACTGAAATACCTATCTAATTTATCTTTTATTTTGAAAGTATAACATTTCTACTTCATTGTCTTTAGGTAGCAACTCTTGTTCCTGAAAAAAAGTTATATCTTCATATTCGAAAATTTGGTATTTAGTATGAACTTGTAAGATTTTCAAATTGATAATTTAAAGAAATCCTTAGCTACAGAATTTTTTATTGATAAAAGAAAGCTCCTCATAAGAATCCGAAATTGCAAAAATTTCAAAACCATGCTTTTTCATTCTGTTTATGAATTGTATGGACTTTTCTTTCCCATTTTCAAAAAAGCGCTCGTGAAATTCAACAAGAAATTGATTTATGGATATGTTGGCTTCGAAAATACTATCAAGAACTTCATACTCTGAACCTTCGATGTCCATTTTAACAATATCAATATGGTTATGCTTTAAAGAATTCGTTATATCAAATAAAGATTTCATTTCAACAATGACTTTTTTTTGCTCAGATACATTATTCTGTATTACTAGACTACCCGAAACATGATTATCGTTAAAGGGCATAAAAAAATCAACAGCGCCCGATTTGGAATCCAAACCATAAGCGTAAAAATGAAAATTAGGGATTTGATTTTGAGAACTCACCCATTTAATTGATTTTGGAGTTGGATCAAATCCGTGAACATTGCAATTATGTTTGTCTATTATTGCTTTATCGAATGAAATATCTTCGCCTATACCAAAGGAATAAACAACAGATTCCTTGTTTAACAAATCCGGACACACATAAAACCCCCCATAATCATTGCCGTACCATATATGATTGCATTTTATTCCAATTTTTAAATGACTGAATCTTCCTGTCAACTGGAAAGCTGCATTTTTAATTTGCTTTTTAATTTGTTTATATATTTTCTGGAGCATAATTTGTTTTGTCATTTTGTAATTCAGATTTAGCACAAATCCAGACCTGCTCTAAACCCTCCTTAAGTTTAATTTTAGGTTCCCACCCAAATTCAGTATTAATTTTAGTAATATCGAGTACGTTATAGGCACAATCAAAAGATCTCGCGGGTTTAGATATCGTTTTTATATTTTTACTTGAAATTTCGCTTATCAAATCTAATATAGTTCTTATTGTATAACCTTCCTGACTACCAACATTATAAGTTTCTACTCTACCCCCCTCATGTTGGTTTTCTATACAACATTTTACCGCTTCTGCTAAATCCAAAACATGAATAAAATCACGCACTACCATGCCTTCATCATATAAATCAATTGATTTGTTGTTAAGCAAGGCATTAAAAGCATAACCAACAATGCCCTGTGGTTTTTTTAAATTTTGATGATTTCCATAAACATTTGATGGCCTTAAAATAATGCTTTCAAAAGACGATCTTTTTGAAATAAAGTTAATATAATTTTCAGAAATAATTTTTGATAAGCCATATGCCGAAATTGGATTTTTATGAAAATCCTCGTTTAACAGAATATGATTCGGTGAATCACCATATATTGTACCACCAGATGACATAAAAACAAAGCGTTTTAGATCATTTAGTTTATCTATAGATCCCAGAAAATTTATTAAAGGAGAAACATTAAAATTGAAATCATCTACTAATCTATCCATAGAAGCACTAGGGACTAAGTCACTAACCAACCAAATAACATTATCATAACCGTTTAAAGCATCAACCAGTTTTAATGTATTATTAACATCAATGTTAGCTTTGTACGTTTTACCATTATCGGTTTCTGTTCCTTCATCTAGGCTTCTTCCAATTATCAAAACATTATAACCTTTTTCTATAAAGAAATTTGCCAGATTAGTTCCAATAAACCCACCACCTCCTATTAAAGCAACTGATTTTTCCATTAATGATTATTTTTAAGAAAGTTTTTGAAAATTTCAGATATTGCAATTTGATAAATTGATGTGCGATATTTTTCGTGAGCTTCATCACGGTTATTAATAGCAATATCTCTCAAAATACTTTTATTCTTTATAATATTTTCAATTACTTCTCTTATCGATAAGTGGGATTTTCTCTCTACCAAAAAACCATTTATTTTATCGGTGAAAATATAAGGTATACCACTATGACCAGTTGTTAATACTACACAACCTGTTGCATATGCTTCCAATATACTGATAGGCTGTCCCTCAAATGGATAATAGGTTGGCAAACAAAACAAATGTGACTTACAGTACAATACTCTTTTCTTATCACTATCTATAAATTTACCAATGTAATTCAGCCCATTATGTTTTTTTATTTTGAATAAGAATCCATTTTCACTTGCTTGAGACTCAAACCCTCCAACAAATGTGATATTAACTTGCGATTTTAAATTTTCATCTAAACTAATATACCCATCAGCTAACTCATTATACCCTTTACCTGGTATTAAATTACTTAAATACAAAATTTGAATAATATTTGTATTTGAAAACTTTTTATTGATTTCCTCATCACTAACCAATAAAAAATCTTCGGCAAAATTAGGAACAATAAATATTTTTTTGTCAGGAATAATTTTCGAAAAAGTTTGAAAATTTACAGGCCCTTCTATGATAACTCCACCTATATTTTTGATGAAAAATACATTTAATTTTTTCTGAATTCCATTACCACTCAATATTTCTTTCATTCCAGCACCTCCAAGCATATGAACAAATATCTTACGGCGACTTTTATAACAAATTCCATAAATAAATAAATCTCTTAAATTGCCAAAAAATGATTCAGCTAAAGACAGATATATTATTTCATTACCGTTCCTCTTTTTAAATACTTGAATTAAAATATTGAAAATATCAAAAACTCTACTTAAAGAATTAAAGCCATTCTTTAAACTACTTTTACTAAGATTAACAATAGTTATTTCGTGCTGGTCTTTTTGTAATTTATCTAATAATACTTTACTTGCTTTTGATTGACCGTTTATAGGAGGTGGAATTGGCGCAATAAATAAAATTTTCATTTGTGAAATCTATTATATTCATTTATCATAACCTTTGAAAATTCTTTTGCTATAGATGAATAATCGTAATTCTGTAAAATATTATTTCGTGAATTTTTTTGAAATAAATTAAATTCATCAATTTGCATATTTCCAAATTTAATTATTGCATTTCTAAATTCTTCTTCATTATTCTCGGAAAACAAAAAACCTTTTTTATTACTAACTCTATCAATATTTATTTCATTCTCTTCTAAAACAACAGGCAATCCACAAGATTGAACTTCATAATAACTCATACTGCATTGTTTTGGAAAAACCGCTATATCTGCACATTGATAAAAACTAGCCAAGTCAAAATAGGTTTGAGTTGGAAATCTTATAATTTTGTTTTCCGATTTATCCAATATTTTTTCAACATTTAAACCATACTCATCCTTTGAGTTTGTACCAATTATTATAAATATTATATTTCTATCTTTTAACTCGATTTTCTTTTTTAAAGATTGAGCAAAAAATATACCCCCCTTATATATATCGAGTTTACCTGCATATATTACAATAAAATCATCTTCTTTTAATTGATTTTTCCTCTTAAACTCAAGTTTAATTAATTCATTGGGTTTATAAAAACCTGTATCAGTTCCAAATGACAATAACTTAGTTTTACTTAAAGGAATCGAATAATGTTTCTCAACAAAGTCAGAATTAACTACTCGAATTAAAGGTATATTGTTTTTTAAAATAATAGGGGTGATTACCTTTCTGAAAAAAAATCTAAAAATATTTTTTAATTTATTTACAGATGCCATTTCAAGCATGTGACAATCTAAAACAAATGGAATTTTAATGTTTTTGTAATCAAGAAGTAATTTTATTCCAGTTAACGTATCTTCACCATGTATAAACAAAACATCTGGTTTTAAAGACTTTATTAATTTATGTAATCCAAATTTAAAAATTGATCTGCCACTATAAAACCCAAATAGAGGAAATCTAATAATCTTTACTCCTGTCCTTTCTGTAAAAATTTTATCTTTTTCATCTATGTTTATTTTTCCAAAAAAGGCAGTCAAAAAACTAGGAACTTTATGGAGTTCAGAAGTAATAATTATTACTTTATGTCCTTGCTCAACTTGGAGCTTCGACAGTAAATTCAACTGATAGCCCGCATTTGGATGGAAAAAATCTTCTACATGTACAAAAATCATACTATCAATTAAATTTTATAATTATTTGGGTAATTAACTGGGCTGCGACACCATTTCCATATAAGGTATGAAAATCTAAATCTGTATTGCTTGTAAAATACTGATATGTATCTACTATTTTATTGTAGTCACTGCCAGCCAATATGTTATTACCACTCTCAATTAACTCAACCCATTCGGTTTCATCTCTAAGAGTAATACAAAGCTTATTAAACATATATGCTTCTTTTTGTAAACCACCACTATCAGTCATTACAAGATCACAATTTTTTAATAGATATACCATTTCTAAATATCCTACTGGTGGAATAACGAGAATGTTTTTCTCATTAAATATATAACCTAATTCTACTATTTTATTCTTTGTTCGTGGATGCAAGGGTAAAATAATTTGTTTGCCTTTTGAAATCGTCTCTAATGATTTCAAAATGTTAGAAAGCTTTTCATCATCATCAGTATTTTCTGCTCTATGAATTGTACATAAAATATAATTAGATTCTATTTCTATTGAAGGTTTTAAGGCCTTTGAAGAATAATATAAAACAGCATCTTGCATTACATCACCAACATTAAAATATAATGAATTATTAATTCCTTCATTATTTAAATTTTTCATTGCAGTCTCTGTTGGACAAAAAAGCAAGTCACTTATTCTATCTGTTACTATTCTGTTAATCTCTTCTGGCATTTTATTGTTAAATGATCTTAGTCCAGCTTCAATATGTATTAATTTAATATTCAATTTTTTACACGCAATTGCACCCGCTAATGTAGAATTAGTATCACCATAAACTAGAACATACTTTGGATTCTCAACAATTAATATTTCCTCAATTTTTTCCATCATTTGGCCAGTCATTGCGGCATGTGATTTTCCATTTATACCCAAGAAATAATTAGGTAAAGGAATATCCATTTCTTCAAAAAATACGTCAGACATTTCTCTGTCAAAATGTTGACCTGTATGTATAATGATTTCAGTAATTATGTTAGATTCTTTAAAAGCTCTACTTACTACTGCAGCCTTAACAAATTGGGGTCTAGCTCCTAATATTGTAACTATTTTCATTTATAAAATTATTATTTTTGATTGACTTAAATGATAAAAAAAAGAACACTATGAACGCACCCCCTGTTAAAATTGATGAAAATAGGGATGTATTAAGTAGAGAAAATAAATATGGAATTAATATTAGTACTAAGAAAAGTTTATTGTAATTTCTTGAAATATTATTAAAGATGATAAAAACAATAAAGAGTAAAAAACTTGAAAAAAGGATACCCAAATCACCTAATGCCGCTATACCATCAGTTGCCCAAAAATTTGCATTTGCATTCATGTCATCACTCCAATATTCTTTACCAACAACTTGTCCTAAAGCGTCCTCATTATATGGATAAGACCTAGTAAAAAAATTAATTATATTAATGTGAGAATAATATGTATGAGGGTTATCTATAAAAAAATCATGATAATGCTTAGTCAAACTACCACCATTGCCAACAGTTCGCATCATAAAAAGTGATGATAAAACATTAAATTCTAGATTGATAATAATTATAAAAATAAAAGAAAAAATAATCCCTATAAATGGAAGTGATAAATTTAAATTTTTACGTTTCAACACAAAATAAATAACAAAAATAACTACTGGAAATGTCAAAACACTTTTAGCGGCTGTTGCCATATATACAATTACACTTGCAAAAGTTCCAATGATGAAAAAAAAATTTCTCTTTGAAAAAAGACCATACGCTAATAGAATTGGGATTAATGCGTTTGATAACCATGCAAAAAAATACCCTAATAGATTACTTTTTCCGAAATCTTGATTTGAAGATCTTTGTTCATAAACATCTTCAAATGAAACAAATTTCAAATTTTTATTATAGACTATAACAATATATAAAACTATAGTTATAGTACTAATAAACAAAATTTTAAGTATATCAATATTAGAATTTATCACAATACTTTTTTTAATTTTAATTCTATCTGCAAGAATTAATAAAATCATTCCAGACATGAATAATAATTGTTGATAGACCAAATACAAATCACTTCCTTCTAAATCAAAAAAATAAGTTATAATTATTGGAACATATAAAATATAATAGATAAAAACGCAAAGGAAACTTGAAATCTGATTAATCCCTTTGAAAAAGTTTATAGGTATAATTGAAATTATTAAAGATAAAAAAAATAAAAATTCATTATTAAATCTGTTCTCGATTATTCCATATCCCATATATTCAAAAGTTGGATATAAAAAATCTAAATAACCTCTGTAAAATAAATAAGAATATATAAAGGCAATAATAAGATGACTAACTTTGTTAGAAAAAATATTTAAAAACATCTATTTTGAATATTTATAGGAAAAATTAAACAAAATAGAATAAAATATAAGATTTGTTGTAGAGAAAAAAATTATTGAATAATAAAAATTATTGAAATAATAAAAACCAGAAAATAAAGCCATGATCCCGAAAATCATGTTTAAAAATTGGATTCTCAAATATATTTTTTGCTTGTTTTTTATATAAAATAAACTATTTAAAGGAATTACAATAAATTCAAACATTAATACAATAGATAGAATTCTTGCAATTTTACCTGCTACAATCCATTTTTCACCAAAAAAAAGTGAAAATAAAAATGGTGAAGAAAAAAATACAAATAAATATATTGGTACTGAAATTAAAATTAATTTTTTAAGGGTAGAGATATATAATTCTTTACAATTTCCTTTAATTCTAATTTCATCAATCGCTTCATTTCGAAATACACTTGCAATTGAACTTGTTATTATAATGTTTGGAAGTCTAATCATTCTATTAGCTAATGAATAAAATCCAACTATTGTGGTAGTATAAAGACTTGAAAATATGATCGGTACAAATTGCTGACTTATGGTCAATGAAAGATCAGATAGTATCATATATTTAGGAAACGATATGTATTCGATAGCTATCTTTTTAATTTCATTAAAACTAATATCTTGAAAACTAAACTTTCTCAATAAAAAAACAGAACTTGCGATAACTCCTATTACTAAAGATAATAACATTCCCTCTTCAAAAAAAAAGAAAAAACCGAAAATTAAACTAAATATCGTTGTCGTTATTACTTGAAGAGCATTTGCAATAGTTATTCTTTTATAATATTTACCTCTTTGATTCCAATATAATAATCCTGAATAAAGAGAAATACAAAAAGAATAAATAGGGGCTAAATAAATCCATCTCGTTTCAAATAAACCCGACAAGCCTTTATAATCAACTATCTCTCTTAAAATAAATACTATAAATAAACAAACTATTGAAGTAATAGAACCAATAAGAGTTATTAGTCTAAATATAATTTTGGCTTTATCATCTTTTTCTGGCAATCCTAATGCGAACTCATAGCGTCCAGTTGTAAAAACACCAAATATAACCATGCAACTTGTGAACAACGATAATAAACCAAACGCCTCTACTGAATAAAATCGTGTTAGGAGCGGCGAAGCCAAAATAACTACTATTTGACTTATTATTGTACCAATTGCTAAGGAGGAAACATTTCTTAAAAATTGATTATTTACAGCTTTTTTTATGAATTTCAATATCTACTATTTACCTAAACTATAAATCCTTTCAATAATATCAACCACTTTCATTCCTTCAAGGGCATTAGTTGTAATACTCTCTTTACCTTTTATGACATTAGAAATATTTTCGTAAATATAATGGTGGTTGGCCGCTGATCCTTTATAAGGTCCATAGTCATTAGGTGGGTTGCTCTCTGCCAAAACTGGCATTACATAATCTTTAATGTGGCAATATTCTACTTCATTCATATACTGTCCACCTACCTTAACCGAACCGTTCTCAGCTACTATCGTTATTGAACTTTCTAAGTTTTTATCCCAAATAGCAGTAGAGTAATTTAGACTTCCCATTCCTCCTTCAACAAAATCAAATGAAACAAAACCAGAATCTTCAAAATCAGTGCTTTTCTGATGAACAAAATCATTTAATTTGGCAGTTATATTGGTTACATCTCCAAAATACCAATACATCAGATCAATAAAGTGAGAAAATTGGGTAAACAAAGTCCCACCATCTAAATCTTTAGTTCCATGCCAAGATGTTGGCTTTCCTGTTTTAGAATCTGGTTTATAATAGCGATCGTCGCGGTTCCAATAGCAATTAATTTGCACCATAAAAATCTTGCCTAGGATACCTTGTTCCAAAATCTCTTTAAGCCATACAGAGGGTGGTGAATATCTATTTTGCATAACGCAAAATACTTGCTTATGCTTTTGTAACGCTTTAAAAATAATTTGCTCACATCCAACTTTAGTCAGAGCCATTGGTTTTTCTACCACCACATGCCAGTTATTCTCTAAAACTTGTAATGCTTGTTCTTGGTGGAATCCATTTGGAGATGCAATTGCAACGGCATCGATCATAATGCCAGATTGAACCATAGCATCCAACGAATTAAAAATACGAGCGCCTGTAAAATTCTCCAAACCTAATTCTTCCTTAGGTTTAGTATCGCACAAGGCAACTAATTCAAAATCATCATTGCCCAAAATCATACTCGCATGACGTTTACCAATATGACCACAGCCTACAACTGCAAATTTAATTTTGCTCATATCTATTTTACTCTAATAACTAAATTATCATCTAATTTATATTCTTGTTTGCTCTCATGGCAAACTGCAATTCCATTGTCTCCAAATTCTAAACGATGTCCGTATTCACCTACCCATCCTATTTGTTTGGCTGGATTCCCCACAACTAAGGCATAAGGTGCTATTGTTTTGGTAACTACAGCACCTGCTCCAATAAAAGCATACTCTCCTATATCATGACCACAGACTATTGTTGCATTTGCTCCAATACTTGCTCCCTTACCCACATGCGTTTTTGAATATTGATCTCTTCTATTAATTGCGCTTCTAGGATTAATCACATTGGTAAAAACCATTGATGGTCCAAGAAAAACATCGTCATCACAAATTACTCCTGTATAAATTGATACATTATTTTGTACTTTAACATTATCCCCAAGAATAACACCTGGAGAAACAACTACATTTTGTCCGATGTTACATTTTTCACCAATTTTACAATTGGACATGACATGAGAAAAATGCCAGATTTTTGTATCCTTACCAATTGTACAGCCTTCATCCACTAATGCGGTTTCATGTGCGTAAAAACCTTCCATATCTATTTATTAAAAAATGATTTGACACTATCACAAATAAAATTCATATGATCACTATTCATTTCCGTATGAATCGGTAATGACAATACTTGATCACATAGTTCTTCAGAAGTGGGTAACACAAAATCACTTGAAACAAATTGCTGAAATGCCTCCTGCTTATAGAGCGGAAGTGGGTA
>NZ_JBIIPN010000029.1:0-23196 GCF_044342615.1 Daejeonella sp.
AAAAATCGAATAAATCGACCAATAGCTACAAATAACACAAAGTAAAAGGCCGGTACATTTAAATGTACCGGCCTTTTACATAAGATTAATTTTCTATCTGATTAAACTCCTAAAAGCAATCTTGTAGGATCTTCCAATAATTGCTTAACCTTTACAAGGAATCCAACAGATTCACGTCCGTCGATAATTCTATGATCATAAGATAAAGCCACATACATAATTGGGCGAATAACAACCTGTCCATTTACTGCTACTGGGCGCTCTACGATATTGTGCATTCCTAAAATTGCAGACTGAGGAGCATTGATAATTGGCGTCGACATCATGGAACCAAAAACACCACCGTTGGTAATTGTAAAAGTACCACCAGTCATTTCTTCCAGAGTTAACTTGCTATCACGTGCCTTCACAGCTAATGCCATTACAGAGGCTTCAATTTGAGCTAAAGACATCGCTTCTGCATTTCTAATTACAGGAACTACTAAGCCTTTTGGTGCAGAAACAGCAATTGAGATATCAGCAAAATCATTAAACACAATTTCTTCACCTTCAATACGTGCATTTACAGATGGGAATTCTTTTAAGGCTTCACAAACCGCCTTTGTGAAGAAAGACATGAATCCTAAACCAACACCATGCTTTTCTTTAAATTTATCTTTGTATTTGGCACGGATGTCCATGATTGGCTGCATGTCAACCTCATTAAAGGTTGTTAACATGGCAGTTTCATTTTTAACTGAAACTAGGCGCTTTGCAACTGTCTTTCTTAAAGAAGACATTTTTTCGCGTCTTTCAACACGAGAACCAGGTACAGAAGCTGCAACAACAGGAGCGGCTGCGGGAGCTACTGCCTTCTTAGAAGCATCTGCATTTAAAGCATCTTCTTTAGTTAATCTTCCTCCAACACCAGTTCCTTTAACACTAGCGGCATCAACACCCTTCTCAGCTAAAATCTTAGCCGCCGAAGGCGATGGAGCGCCAGAAGCATAAGTACTTGCCTTTGCATCTTCAGTCTTAGGTGCAGTTTCCTTTATTTCAGCCTTTGGAGCAGCTTCTTCTTTTGCTGCTGCTGGCTGTCCGCCTTCCTCAATACTACACACGGGAGCACCAATTGGAAGGGTATCACCCTCACTAGCAATAGTTTTTAAAGTCCCAGCTTTCTCAGCTGTTAGCTCAAAAGTTGCTTTATCCGACTCTAATTCGGCAATTACTTCATCCATTTCAACATAGTCGCCATCCTTTTTTATCCATTGGGATAAGGTAACTTCAGAAATAGATTCGCCAACTGGTGGGACTTTGATCACTAAACTCATAATGGTATTTTTTTAATAAAATTCTTCAATATTAACAAATATACGTGCTGCTCTTCTATTATTTTTTACTTTTCGATCCAGCAACATTTTCAAAAGCACTAGTTACAATAAATAATTGCTGTGCCGCATGTTGTTTGGCATAGCCTGTAGCCGTACTACTACTCTCCTTACGGGATATTAAATCGAAATCAAATGCTGATTTACGGAACTTCCTTGAAATATAAGGCCATGCACCCATATTTTCAGGCTCTTCCTGCACCCAAATCAGTTCAGGAGCATTTTTATACTTACTTTTTATCGCTTCCAGCTGAGCATAAGGCAATGGATATAACTGCTCTAAACGAACAATAGCTACATCTTTTCTTTTATCATTCTGCTGCTTGTCTAGAAGATCATAATAAACCTTACCACTACATAAAAGAACGCGTTTAACATCTGCTGCTTTTACAAAAGCATCATCAATTACTTCTTGGAATTTACCTTTAGTAAATTCTTCGAGTTTGCTCACGCAAGCCGGACTTCTCAACAAGCTCTTAGGAGTGAAGACTACTAGAGGCTTACGGAAATCACGTTTTAGCTGTCGGCGTAAAATATGAAATAAATTTGCAGGAGTTGTACAATTGGCAACTTGGATATTATCATCGGCACAAGCCTCCATAAAACGTTCAATCCTTGCAGATGAATGTTCTGGTCCCTGACCTTCAAAACCATGCGGAAGCAACATTACTAGACCATTAGAACGTTGCCATTTAGTCTCAGCGCTGGTAATAAATTGATCGATTACAATTTGAGCACCATTCACAAAGTCTCCAAATTGAGCTTCCCAAATAGTTAGTGCCATTGGGTTTGCTAGCGCATAGCCATATTCAAATCCTAAAACACCATATTCTGATAAGTGAGAATTATAAATTTCAAATTTCGCAGTATCACTATTTAATTGAGCAAGAGGGATATACTCTTCTTCAGAGTCTTCCAATGTTAATACAGCATGGCGATGAGAGAATGTTCCTCTTTCCACATCTTGACCGCTGATACGCACTCTAAAACCTTCTTTGAGTAGCGTTGCATAAGCTAGTAATTCGCCCATAGCCCAATCAAAGACTTTGGTATCAGACATTTTTCTACGCTCATCAAAAAGTTTTTCAATCTTCTTGAAAAATTTCTTTCCACTTGGCAAAGTGCTAATAGATTTTGCTAGCTCAAGCATCTCTTTTTCAGAGACTTTCGTTTCTACAGGCTTTAAAATAGAGCCTTCTTTAGCCAATTTTAGGCCAGCCCATACACCTCCAAACACCTGATGAACAGCCGAATAGCTTTCCTCTTTAGCTTGATTTAATTTTTCTTGCAAAAGGGCACGGAAATTCTTTTCCATTTCCTTCGCCAAATTAGCATCAACAGTCCCCTGATCTAATAATTTCTGATTATATATTTCACGCGGATTGGCATGCTTCTCAATGGCCTTGTATAAAAGTGGTTGTGTGAATTTAGGCTCATCCGCTTCATTATGACCATAGCGACGGTAACAAAGAATATCTATAAATACATCATTATGGTATTTCTGACGATATTCAACGGCCATGTTAATGGCATAAACGATGGCTTCAACATCATCCCCATTTACGTGAAATACTGGAGAAAGGGTAACTTTTGCAAGGTCGGTACAATAGGTTGATGAACGAGCATCTTTATAATTAGTGGTAAATCCGACTTGGTTATTGATTACAAGGTGAATACTTCCGCCCGTTCTATAGCCATCAAGCTTAGCCATTTGTAAAACCTCATAGGTTATACCTTGACCAGCAAGAGATGCATCCCCATGAATTAAAATAGGTGCTATTCGCTTATGATTACCTTCGTATTTAAAATCAATTTTTGAGCGTACCATACCCTGAACCACCGAGTCAACGGTTTCAAGATGCGATGGATTAGGACATAAGCTTAGGTGAACGTTCTTTCCTGAATCAGTTTTAACATCTGTAGAATAGCCCATGTGATATTTCACATCACCCCCAAATGGAGTATTTACATCGTATCCTTTCCCTTCAAATTCAGAAAAAATATCTTTGTAGGTCTTCTGCATAATATTGGCTAGGACATTCAAACGACCTCTATGCGCCATGCCAATTACAAATTCTTCAATTCCTAGTTCAGCCCCTTTATGAATTACTGAGTCTAAGGCAGGAATAACTGCTTCTGCCCCTTCAAGAGAAAATCTTTTCTGACCTAAAAATTTAGTTCCGAGGAAATTTTCAAAGACAACCGCCTCATTCAACTTACTCAATATTCTCTTTTTGGTATCGATATTGAAATTAGGAGTATTTCGCTCCGACTCCATCCTGTGTTCAAACCACTTTAGTTTTTCAGGATTTCTAACATATTTATATTCAACACCTATCGACTGACAATAAGTTTGCTCAACTAAGGCAAGAATCTCACGCAAAGTAGCGGCACCAAGGCCCACTTCAACACCAGCATTGAATACGGTATTCAGATCTGACTCTTCTAAACCAAAAGTACTAAGTTCCTTTCCTGGGAAGTAAGATCTACGTTCACGAACGGGATTGGTTTTTGTGAACAAATGCCCACGCTGCCTATATCCGTTGATTAGATTTAAAACTTTTATTTCTTTGAGAAAGTGATCGGGAGTTTCGGCACTTACAACTCCCGCTTCAGATCCACGACCAAAATCGAAACCTTCAAAAAATTTCTGCCATCCAAAATCAATAGAGTTTGGATCTTCTTTGTATGATTGATAAAGAGAATCGATGTATTCGGAATTCGCGTTACTGAGGTATGATAATTTATCCATTTAAAAACAATGTCTTTTGCGACACAAAAATAAGACTTTAAGCATAGAATCCTGAAAATTGAACGCTATTTTTTAATTTAAGTCAAACAATTTAATCAGAATAATTGCATGTGAAATTAGTAAAAATGTTCCAAAAAACGCTCTAAATATTCAAAAGAGCATAATTTGAACAGTTATTTAAATTTTTCCCTTCGTTGCACCAAGCTCTGGCGCATAAATTGGCGCTTTCGCGAAGCTCTTCAACTGATATTCTGCACGCTCATCTTCCGAAATTTTCCAAGGTTGATGAATGTTTTCAGGGCTTAAGGAACTTAATTCTGGAAACCAGAGTTTCACATAATCTCCTTGAGAATCATAGTCCAAAGCCTGTTTAAGCACATTAAAATAACGATACTCTCTAGGGTCATTTCCTACTCCAGCGATATAAGCCCAATTGCCCCAATTATTTGCGGGGCAATAATCGATTAACTTTTCTTCAAAATAAGCTGCTCCCCACATCCAATTGACTTTGAGATCCTTAACTAGAAAACTTGCCACATTTTGACGCCCTCTATTACTCATAAAGCCTGTAGCATTGAGTTCAAGCATGTTTGCATCCACAAAAGGTATTCCTGTTTCACCCTTTTTCCAAAGTTCGAAATATGCCAATTGATTCTCTCCTTCTTCTGGCGCGACACCTTTAAAACCAGATTTTTGAAAGAACTTATTGCCGTATTTTTTAAACATATAGCGGAAATAATCACGCCACAATAATTCGAGGTAAAGTCCGTAGCTTGAATCATTTGCCCCATGAACCTGCTCATATTTCTTAATTTCCCAATAAACTTCACGTGGCGAAAGGCATCCTAAGGCAATCCAAGCTGAAAATTTAGAAGAATAATCTGCCCCAATTAAACCATTTCTAGTTTGCTTGTATGTTTTTACAGAATTAGTGGCCCAGAAATAATCCTGCAAGCGTTTTAAAGCTTCTGTTTCCCCACCATGGAATTTCATTACGGAACGTTCATCAATTTTCACTGGATCATGAAAACCCAATTCGGATAAACTTGGTAGCTCTCCATATTCTAAATTAGCAGGGAAAACCATTGCTCCTGGTGCATCATGACAACTTCTTACAGAGCTATCACGCTCTATCTTCTTTCGGAAATTGCTAAATACATCCGGAATGTTATTAATTGGGAATGGTAAATCTTCCTTGTGATAGAGAGTATGACCGATAAAATGTTTAAGATTAATTTTTAATTTCCATAAGGCATCTTCAACCATTGCCGAAATACCAGTTTCTTCGGAGGCTACTTCACGATGGTGATAAACCTCATGAACTTGATATTTAGAAACCAATTCTGGAAGAATATTTTCAGGCCTACCCACGCGAATAACAAGGTCGCCTCCCAGATTTTGAAATGATTTACGTAAATCGGCAACACTTTCCAATAAAAATTGGGCACGAATCACTCCAGTTTTTAAAGTATCGAAATAAGTTAAGTCAAAATGCCTAGGATCAAAACAATAAACAGGAATAATATTATTACCCTTGCGTACCGCTTCGGTTAATATTTCATTATCGTGAATTCGTAAATCCTTTCTAAACCAAACTAATATGGTTTTCCCACTCATAAGTATAAAGGGCTATCCCTGATTGCTCTTAAAAGAAGAATTTTCCTCTTTTTAAAATTTAGGCCAAAATACGGTCTAGAATTGGTTTTATTGATCATTTTCTTGTAAGTTTTTTGATAAATAGCTATGATTTTAAAAAAAATACATTTTTGAACGTTTTTAGAATCAAAACTCGAAGATTTCCTTCATTGTGAAATAAAATTGAATCCGATAATTCGAAAATATTTGAGTATATTTAGTTAGCTAAAATTCTCTGATATGAAAACAGTAAACAATATCATCCAGAACAATTTCAAATCTATTTTTTCTGTGAGTCCTGAAACTTCAGTATTAGATGCATTGCAGATAATGATGGATAATAACATTAGTGCCTTACTTGTTATGGATGGCTCTAAATTGAAGGGGATTTTTACTGAAAGAGATTATGCCCGAAAAATTATTTTAGTTGGGAAGTCTTCCAAATCAACCAAAATTAAAGAGGTAATGTCTGAGAAGCTTGTAACAATTGAGCTCGGGACAAGCTTAGATCATTGTATGCAAATTATGACTGAGCGTCGCATCAGACACTTACCTATTATTGAAAATGGACTTGTTATTGGTATAATTTCAATTGGTGATCTAGTGAAATTTGTAATTGAAGATCAACAGCAAACAATTGAGCAATTGCAGAATTATATAAGTAGTTAGTCAGGTCCGGATCGGGGTCCGGACTGACAAAATTTGAATAGTAATTATAATTACTGCTTGACGTCGGTTACATTAATTTCAAAATCAAGAGCAGAAAATGCTGGAATTGACGGGGAGCTACCCTGCATTCCATAAGCTAAAGAAGATGGGACAAGTAAACGAATGGAGCCACCTTGTTTAATTAATGGAATAGCTTCTTGCCATCCTTGAACTAAATTTTTCAAAGGAAATGTAGCCTCACTTCCTGGTGCAGCTCTGTCAAAAACAACACCATTTAATAATTTACCGGTATAATTTGCTACAATAGTTGAATCTACTGTAATCGGACTTCCCGTTCCTGGTTGTGCGATTTTATAATAAAGTCCGGAAGATGTTTTTGTAAACCCAGTTAAGGAATTAGTTTGAAGATAAGTTTTTATTGAAAAATCCTCATATGCTGCTATTTTGGATATATCTAACACACGAATTGTCATATCTATAGAAGCATTACCTGGTATATTGCCTGAACCATTACGTCCAAATGCTAAACGTGAAGGAATGATCATTCTGATAGTACCATTTGATTTTTTCAACACTTCTTTTATACCCAGTCGGACAGCTTCAGGATTGAAATAACCTAAGAAATTATAGTATCTGTTAGAAACACTAAAAGTATCTATTGATGTATATTTACCATCTATAGAGCGAGTTGTAATAATTGCGGGAATCATGTCGGAGTAGTCGAGCACAGGGCCCGTACCCGGTGTAAGCACCTCATAATAAATACCTGTTTGCTGATACTGTAAAACGTTTAATTTATTCTTCTGAATATATTCCTGAATATTCCTATCATCAATTACATCAATTGTTTCGTATTCTTTTTTACAAGAAGCAAAAATTACTAATGATAAAAAAACCGGGAAAGTGTATTTTAAAAATCGTCTCATTTCGTCTATAAATTATTTTACGTCAGTTAGTTCTATGTCAAAATCAAGAACTGAATTAGCGGGAATTTGACCTGCTGCATTACGACCATATGCATAATTTGAAGGAATGAGTAATCGTATTTTACCACCTTTTTGAATTAAAGGGACCCCAATTTGCCATCCTACGATAACATTTCCAAGAGGAAACGATGGTATTTGTGTTGTTGTTTGATCAAATATAAAACCATTAAGCAGTCTGCCAGTATATTTTGCAGTTACAACGGTATTTGCGGTATAGGTCACGGAACCAGTACCTGGACTTAAAATTTGGTAATAAACGCCACTTTGATGTCTAACTGCTGTTATTTTATTATCAGCAATGAACTTTACAATTAAAGCTTCATCTAATTCGGCTTGCTTCGCAGGATCATAATCATCGTTTTTTGAGCATGAGCCTAAGCTAAGCGCCAAAAAAAACGACAAAATCAATATTTTACTCATCTTCATAATAATGCAAATTTATCCATTTAAATGTTAAAAAGTAAGGATTAACATTATTTAACTAAATAAATAGATAATAATATACGAAAAATAAATAACAATTGAATGAAAAATCGGCAAATATACTTTAGGAAGCGAGATTAACGTGAGGTTTCCAGGTATCTGTTTTAACTGTTGCTCCTAGCTCATTAAGCATATTATATAAACCAAAATTGGTGCGATTTACATAAATAAAGTGTTTTACACCTCTAGCCTGCTTAAATTCAGGCATTTTAGCAATCCTTTCTCCATAATTATAGAGTTTATCAAAATAGCCCTTTTCACTAAAATTAAAGGTTTTAGACATGTATGGCTGAGCAAATAACTCGATCATTTCCTTATACACTTGATAGAAAAATTCGATTTGAGAAGCATTATCATTTTCACGAATCATTTCTAATTCACGGAAGGCTTTAATCGTTTTTGCCTTATCCTGAAGCATATCTGTTGATGTTAAGGAAAAGAAAGGATTATAAAAATCGGCTGGCATTTCTTTGATACAGCCAAAATCAATAACTCCCAATTTACCATCGGATGTAATCAAGAAATTTCCTGGATGTGGATCTGCATGAACAGCTCTTAGTTCATGTTGTTGAAAGTTATAAAAATCCCATAAAGCCTGCCCTACCTGATTGCGAATTTCTTGCGTGGGATTTGTCTTTAAAAACTCCTTCATATGCATTCCATCGAGCCATTCCATTGTAATGATGCGCTTCGATGATAAATCAGGGAAATAAGTAGGGAATACTAGATTCGGAATATTTTTACAAGCTTCCGAGAATTCAATAGAACGCTTAATTTCAAGGTCATAATCAGTCTCCTCCAACAAACGATCTTCAACCTCCGACATATAAACCTCAAGCTCCTTCTGACTCATACCAAGCAAGCGAAAAGCAAAGGGTTTAACCATCTTTAAATCGGATGAGATGCTATCCCCAACCCCAGGATATTGAATTTTAACTGCTAATTTCTTCCCATTTAGAACCGCCTGATGCACCTGACCAATTGATGCAGCATTAGTGGATTTGATATTAAATTCATCAAAAATTTGGGAAGGAGTTTTTCCGAAATACTTGGTAAAAGTTCTAACAATCAGCGGACCAGACAATGGTGGTGCATTGTATTGGGATAATGAAAATTGATCTACATAAGCCTTAGGAAGGATATTTTTATCCATACTAAGCATTTGAGCAACTTTCAAAGCACTCCCCTTTAGTTCACTTAAAGAGTTATATATATCTGTGGCATTGTCAAGATTTAACTCGTCTTTACTAAGTTCAGGATTAAATAATTTCTTAGAATAATGCTTAATATAATTACCGCCAACCTTAAAACCTGTTTTAACAAATTTTGCCGAACGCTGTGTTTTTGAGGTTGGGATACTATCTTGTTCTTTCATATTTTTTGGCTAATGCCAATAAAAAATAATTAAAATTTCATGTTTTGTTTCATGCCACCATTGTTCATCATGAACTTACCATAGTCGAGAATACTATCAAGCGCTGATTTTTCAAATAAATCAAATGTTACATTAACTCCTTTTTCAATGGCTTCATCTGTTTTTTCGAAACCTGCACTGCTATCCTTGGCCCAGAAATTAAGAATAAAACCAAACTGCATCCAAAGTGCATCCTTGTATTTGCTGGTAAAAAATTTTCTATCAGCAAGTTCACCTTGCTCAAGGCCTTGATTAATAATGCCTGTGGCAAAATCTTCAAAAATAGTTTTCACACCTTTTAAAACAGATGGACTACCAATTTTAGGACCTGATTGCTTCAGGCTGTACAGCACAAAACTTCTTTTACTCTTCAAAAGCTCAATTAAGGCATAAAAGAAGGCAAGAGCTTTCTCTCTAGAAGAATATTGAGACCAGATTTCTTGATTTTCAACTTCAGTAAGCGCTTTCCGACAAAGATCTGTCCATATAGATTGTTCAATACCCTCAAAAGAGCCGAAATGATTGTAAAACTCGTCTTCAGACATTCCGTTTTCTTTGGCGAAAACATAAACAGACTTCGGCATGTGACCCTGCGTTAAAACATAGTCTACATAGGCATTTTGCAGTTCTTCTGCACTGATTAAACTCTTTTTCTTAGCCATTTTATAAATTATTTAGAGTCTGATTTCTAAAAACTCTTAGCGTATTAACTGAATTTTTAACTCTCGATGGTATAAAAACAAATACACGATTGTTATCCAAAGGGAAAAATAAATTCGAAATAGACATGAAATATTGCTTTAAAAGAAGTACTATTCTTTCAACTAAATTGAAATTTCTATTTTCCATTAGGTTTTGAATTTTGATATACAAATATCGCTAATACAAAAGATAGGAATGTTTTCTACGGTTGAAATATTGTCATATTTATAAAGAAAATACGAGCAATGAAAAACATTGACAGAATAATGATAAAGAGAAAAAACATCAGCCCCGAAATTGGAGCTGATGTTTTTTAATTTTAATAACAGTATTTATTTGCTTCAATCAGCTGTTTGGCAACACGCTGACGTGCATCTTTGATATTAAATGGTTCCATTTTGGTAAATCGACGTAGTCCCACAAGCATCATTCTCAATTCATCACCTTCAGCAAAGGAGCAAAGTGCTTCTTTACCGGCTATTGAAACTTTGTCGACTGATTGATAAAGATAGATTCGCATTAAATCTAACTGACCTTTACAAGCCTCTTCCCCTCTCAGTTTAACTAATTTTTCAACACGAAGAATGGTCGATTCAAGAACATATACATAGCCAATAATATCGGCGATATTCATTAAAATCTCTTGTTCTTTAGAGAGTGTCATCATCAATTTCTGTACGGCAGAACCAGCAATCATTAGTCCCGCTTTTTTAAGATTTTGCAGTACTTTCTTTTCGGCGGCGAATAGAGTGGTATCTTCCTCAGCAAAATCGGGTATCGACATTAATTCAGATGCAACTGCTTGAGCAGGGGTCATTAAATCCAATTCCCCTTTCATCGCACGCTTCAAAAGCATGTCTAGAATCAACATTCGATTAATTTCGTTCGTACCTTCAAAAATTCGGTTAATACGGCTATCGCGATAAGCACGATCCATCGGTGCATCGGCAGAATAGCCCATTCCACCATAAACCTGAACTCCTTCATCAACGATATAATCGAGCATTTCAGATCCCCAAACTTTTAAAATGGCACATTCTACGGCAAACTGTTCGGTAGATTTAAGCTTTGCTTGGGATGGATCCATTCCTTCAGCAACAAGCGCATCGTAGGCGTCATCAATATTTTGTCCAGCACGATAGGCCGCACTTTCAATCGCAAAGTTTCTGCTGGCCATTTCGGCAAGTTTGTATCGGATTGCCCCAAATTTTGAGATTGGTAGTCCGAACTGAACACGTTCATTCGAATAATTAATTGCGTGATTTAAAACCCTACGCGATGAACCAATTGCGGCAACTCCTAGTTTAATTCTGCCGATATTTAAAATATTTACAGCAATTTTAAAGCCATTTTGACGCTCTGAAAGCAAATTAGCTACAGGAACAGGACATTCATTAAAAAATACCTGACGTGTTGATGAGCCCTTAATTCCCATTTTATGCTCCTCAGGATTCATTGTAATCCCACCAAAGTCTTTTTCTACTATAAAAGCAGATAGATTCTTATCATCGTCAATTTTGGCAAAAACGATAAAGATATCAGCAAAACCAGCATTGGTAATCCACATTTTCTGGCCGGTGATCAGGTAATGGGTACCTGTTTCATTAAGAACTGCTTTTGTCCTAGCCGAATTAGCATCCGATCCAGAGTTTGGCTCTGTAAGGCAATAGGAAGCCTTCCATTCACCTGTAGCCAATTTGGGGATATATTTATCTTTCTGCTCCTTATTTCCATAATATAAAATAGGTAAGGTGCCAATTCCTGTATGCGCTGAAAGAGCAACTGCAAACGAACAACCTGGTCCGACAGAATCCGCAACAAGCATAGAAGTATTGAAATTTTTTCCAAAGCCTCCATACTCTTCTGGAATAGATACGGCCAACAAACCAAGTTCGCCAGCCTTATCCATTAAACTGACCATTAAACCCTCTTCCAGCTTATCAATTCTATCTAAATTGGCATAAACCTCCGATTCAAGAAAATCTTCACAAGTTTTCTTGATCATCAACTGCTCTTCATCAAACTCTTCAGGAATGAAAATATCTTCACATGCCGTTTCGCGGATAATGAACTCTCCGCCTCTGATTGATTTGTTTTTTAATGATTCCATATTTTTTTAGATTAAGGAATAAGGAGCAAAGAGCCAGGACTAGTTCGTGCTAAAAACGTTTTGTCTTTATTCTTTATTTCTTGTTCTTGGTTCTTTGTTTCTTGTTCTTTCTACCCTATTTACAAAAGCTCAAAAATCCCTGCTGCACCTTGCCCTGTTCCTACGCACATCGTTACCATTCCGAATTTCTTTTCTCTTCTTTTTAACTCATTGAATAGTTGAACAGAAAGTTTTGCTCCGGTACATCCAAGTGGATGACCTAGTGCAATTGCTCCTCCATTCACATTTACTTTATTTTGGTCGAGATTGAGCGCTCTAATTACAGCAAGAGATTGTGAAGCAAAGGCCTCATTTAATTCTATCAAATCAAGGTCATCCTGCTTCATTCCAGCCTTTTTTAATGCGAGGGGAATAGCTTCTATCGGTCCAATACCCATAATTCGAGGGGGTACGCCAGCTACTCCATAACTCACTAAACGTGCAATAGGCTCTACATTTAATTTTTTAAGCATTCTCTCAGAAACAACAAGCACAAAAGCTGCTCCATCTGATGTTTGCGACGAGTTTCCAGCCGTTACCGTACCGCCAGCGGCAAAAACAGGCTTTAATTTTGCAAGTTTATCTATGGCAGTATCAGCCCTCGGTCCCTCATCGGTATCAACGATAAATTCTCTCGTTTTTTGTTTTAAATTTTCGTCTAAGTAGGTTTCCTTCACGGTAATTGGTACCACCCCATCCTTGAGATGTCCATTTTTTATTGCTGCAATGGCCTTTTGATGAGAATTGAAGGAAAACTCGTCTTGATCTTCACGATTCACCTTGAATTCTTTTGCAACAGCTTCCGCCGTGAGTCCCATACCCCAGTACCAATCTGGATTATTTTTGGCAACCTCTGGGTTCGGGACTAATTTCCATCCGCCGAAAGGCATCCCAGACATGACTTCAACACCCCCTGCAATGATACAATCGGCCATACCTGATTTTATTTTTGCAGTAGCCATCGCGATAGTTTCTAAGCCCGAAGCACAATACCTATTTACTGTCACCCCTGGTACCTTATCCGTACCTAAACCCATCAATGAGATCATACGTGCGATATTTAGTCCCTGCTCAGCCTCTGGTGTAGCATTTCCAACAATCACGTCGTCAATTTCATCTTTATCCAAATTTGGGATTTCCGCCATCAAATGTTTGACAACGTCGGCCGCAAGATCATCCGCACGCGTAAAACGAAATACCCCTCGTGCAGATTTTCCAACCGCTGTTCTATATGCTGCTATGATGTATGCCATGTTTAGTAGTTAGATGTGAGATATGAGATGTGAGATGTGAGATGTGAGACATTAGATTTGAGACATTTATTTAAAATTTGAGGATTTTTTGTTTAACATATTCTGAAAACCATAATTCATTTTTTGTAATTCATCGATACAGTGATTCAATTTTTCTAAATCTTCATTGTTTATAAGACTTAGTTTATTTGATATAAATAATTGAGTTTGAAGTTCATAAGAAGAGCCATTCGCAATTCCTAAAAAATGTTTAAACTCCTTTTCGGAATTTCTTCCAGCTCCTTCAGCGATATTAGATGAAATGGAGACAGCTGCACGGCGAATTTGTGAGGTTAAACCGTATTTCTCTTCAAGAGGGAATAAGGAAGTAACTTGATATACCTCAACTGCCAAATCAATAGCCTTTTTCCATATTTTAAGCTCTTTCAAATTATGCATATAGTCTTAAAATCAAATTATACACTCTTCGCTAATGTCTCAAATCTCATGTCTCACATCTCAAATCTCACATCTCAAATCTGCTTTCTCAATTCCTCAAAGGTCTCCCCTTAGTTAAAATACTTTGAATACGCTCCAGAGTTTTCCTTTCTCCACAAAGGGAGAGGAATACTTCACGCTCCAAATCGAGCAAATATTGTTCTGAAACTAATGTTGGTTGCGATAAATTACCACCACATAAAACATAGCCTAACTTTTCAGAGATTTTTTTATCATGTTCTGAGATAAAGTTTCCTGCAAGCATAGCGTTCGCACCTGCATACACAATACCTAAGCCCTGCTTACCTAAAACCCGTATACCTTTACGTCTTATAGGTTGGGTATAACCTCTATCAGCAAGTTCTAAAGCTTTATTTTTAGCGTCAATAATCAAGCGACTTCGGTTCATGGTGATTCCGAATTTATCTTTTTGTAGGTAACCCAATTCAAATGCTTCCATGCCAGAAGTCGAAACTTTAGCCTGCCCGATCGTTAAAAAACGATCTCTAAGTGCTGCTTGCTCGATTTGACCCTCTTTAAATTCATCTGAAAGACGGAGCGCAAATTCTTTTGTTCCGCCCCCCCCAGGTATTAATCCCACACCAAATTCCACCAAACCCATATAGGTTTCGGCATTTGTTTGGACAAAATCGGCATGTAAGCATAATTCACAACCACCACCTAAAGTTAAATTATGAGCTGCTGCAACAACAGGAATCGATGAATATCGCATCCGCATCATCGTATTTTGAAACATGCGAATGGCTAAATTTATCTCATCCCAATCCTGCTCTATTGCGGCCATAAATATCATTCCGATATTAGCCCCTGCCGAAAAATTTGCCCCATCATTACCAATCACCAAACCTCTAAAATCTTTTTCTGCAAAGTCAATTGCCTTATTCATTCCTTGAATAACCTCACCACCAATGGTATTCATTTTGGTATGAATTTCAAGGTTTAGGATACCATCGCCAAGATCGGTAATAGTTGTCCCCGAATTTTTCCAAACAATGTTATTGGCACGAATATTATCAAGGATAATAAATGCTTCCGAGCCAGGAACTACCTTGTAAGCTTTAGATGGGATATCATAATATTTCTTAATACCATTTTCAACCTTATAAAAGGAATCATGACCAGCAGAGAGCATTTCATGCACCCAAGGGGCAGCTTCTTTGCCGTATTTTTTCATTCCCTCAATGGCATTTTTAACACCAAGAGCGTTCCACACTTCAAATGGACCCAATTCCCAACCAAAACCTGCCCTCATGGCATCATCAATGCGGTATAATTCGTCCGAAATCTCGGGTATACGATCAGAAACATATTCAAAAAGCCCGAAAAAAGAAGTCCTGAAGAACTCACCTGCCTTATCTGTTCCTTGCACATAAACCTTCATGCGCTCTGATAAATTATCGACTAATTTACAGGCTTCAAGTGTCTGAGATTTGACTTTTTGTTGCGCTTTATACTCTAAAGTTTTAAGATCTAGAGCCAGAATCTCGGATTTACCGTCTGCACCCTTTATTTTCTTATAGAATCCTTGTTTAGTTTTATCGCCAAGCCACTGATTTTCCTGCATCTTCTTCACATAATCAGGAAGTTCGAAGAGTTGATGTGCTTTATCATTTGGAAGATTGTTGTATAATCCAGCAGCAACATTAATCATCGTATCTAAACCAACTACATCTGTGGTACGAAAAGTAGCTGATTTAGGCCTACCTAAAACTGGGCCAGTGTATTTATCAACCTCTTCAACCGAGAGATCCATTTTTTGCACCAAATGAAGAAGTGCCATAATTGAATAAACACCTACCCTATTGGCGATAAATGCCGGCGTATCTTTACATAAAACGGTAGTTTTACCAAGAAATTTATCCCCAAAATGCATCAGAAAATCAATCACCTCAGGCTCTGTTTCGGGCGTCGGAATTATTTCAAGAAGACGAAGATAACGTGGCGGGTTAAAAAAGTGTGTTCCACAAAAATGAGCTCTAAAATCATCAGAACGCCCTTCAGCCATTAAATGAATTGGAATTCCTGATGTGTTGGAACTTATTAAAGTACCTAATGTTCTATATTTTTCAACCTGATCATAAATCAACTTCTTAATTTCAAGCTTTTCAACAACCACCTCAATAACCCAATCGCAAGTGGCGATATCCTTCATGTTATCTTCAAAGTTGCCCGTTGTGATATTAGGAATGACTTTTTTAGAAAAAATGGCTGAGGGGTTCGATTTTAAGGTACTGTCGAGCGCGGTATTAACAATGCGATTCCGCACATTTTTATGGTTTAAATCAAGTCCCCGAGCTTGTTCATCAGCATTTAATTCTTTGGGACAAATATCCAACAGAAGCACTTCAGCACCAATATTGGCGAAATGACAAGCAATTCGAGAACCCATGATACCCGAACCCAATACAGCAACTTTTCTAATCACTCGTTTCATATCTTAAGAATTCAAGCCTCACTATTCGAAGGATCCGAACAATGAGGCTGAGGTTTATAATCAGCGGTTAGTTGATTTATTTTATTCAATGTTTTAATCAATTGGAGTCTCTCCTTGTCGGAAATATGTGCGTTTAAATACTCATTAAAGCTACGCACAACCCCTTTTGCTAATTGGCGTTTCTCTTTTCCAAAAGGAGTCAAAAATATCTTAACAGACCTTTTATCCTTTGGATCAATCTCCCTAAAAATGAGACCCAATTCCTCCATGTTTTTCAGGATTCTAGACAAGCTGGTCGACTTCACTCCCGATAGGGCCGCGATCTGTGATACAGCAGTCCCCTCTTCGTGAATATTAATCAGCATATAACCTAGGGCTTGTGTAATCCCAAAATCAGATGCAATTTGATTGTATTTATTGGCAACTGTTTGCCAAACAATCTTTAAAAAATAATCTACTGTTTCTTCAGGCTTCATTTCAAATTACTATGCAAGCATAGCAAATTTATTGATAAGAAATTTATAAAACAAACACAAAAGCATATTTTTTAGAAGAATTTAAAGGTTTTTTCTGAATGATTTTAAGCTTAGATTTGAGCAGCAATGAAGAAAAACAAAATTTACCTATATCTTATTTCTACACTAATAATTGTGGCGATGCTTTGGAATGCGCTAAGTAACCCTGGAATTAGGGAACTAAAGGGGAATTTAAAGGAAGTTGCTTTCATAAGAAATGAACAAAATACTGGACCGATAGTTAGGATTTATGCTGTAAGCATTGATGAAGAAAACTGGGAATCGATGGAGCAATATGGTAATTATATGCCTCACAATAAATATGGCACCACGCGAATTTATTTTTTCTTAAGCAAGAGTCCTTTCCTTGGGAAGTTACAATTAGAAGGAGAAAACATTGAAAATTCTTTTCAAAAGCAGTGCATAGCACTTTATGAAAAGAACGGTATGAGTCAGACGAGTCTTATAAAATACCCTTTCAAATAACCTTAAAAATAGATTTACCAGCCAAGCTTAGTATCATCGCCACGAGGATCTGCGCCACCTTCATAATACCCCCATTTAGTTTTCAAGATTGCGTCTACTCGACCGATTGCTTTTCTTTCTCTGAATTTATAACCTTTATATTCTAGCTTAACTCTTGCTAGGCTATCCACCCCACCTTTTTCAACAACCACTTCTTCTGGTAGCCATTGATGGTGAAATCTTTTGGCATTTACAGCACTTTGCATGCCCATTTCAAATTCAACTACATTCAAAATTGTTTGAAAAACGGAGGTAATTATTGTGGAACCACCGGGAGTACCTACAACCATGAAAAGGTCGCCATTTTTTTCAAGGATGGTGGGAGTCATAGAGCTCAACATTCTTTTTCCAGGTTGGATAGCATTTGCCTCTCCTCCTAAAAGACCGAACATATTGGGTGTTCCTGGCTTAACAGAAAAGTCGTCCATTTCATTATTCAATAAAAATCCGGCGCCATTTACAAAAACCATGGAGCCATAGCCACCATTTAAGGTTGTAGTTACTGCTACCGCATTACCTTGACGATCAACAATAGAGAAATGAGTTGTTTCTTCACTTTCAGCAATAATTTCACCTGCTTTGATATCAGAACTTAAGGTGGCTTTATTCCAATTAAAATTAGCCATGCGCTGGATTGAATATTTAGGATCAATCAATTGTTTTTGAGGCACTTTGTAAAAATCGGGATCACCAAGGTGAGTAGCTCTATCGGCATAAACACGTCTTTCTGCCTCCACAAGAAGCTGGAGTGTTGAATCTGAGTTAAAGCCATAACGTTGTAGAGGATAAGCCTCTACAGAGTTGAGCAATTGTAATAATGCAATACCTCCGCTTGATGGTGGGGGCATTGTTATAATTTTAAAATCCTTATAATTTCCTACTAGAGGGTCGCGCCATTGTGCCTGATAATTTTTAAGGTCTTCCTTGGAGATTAAACCACCACCCTTTTGCATTTCGGCAACAATAAGATCGGCAACTTCACCGGCATAAAAGCCATCGCGACCATTATCACGTATTAATTGCAATGTTTTAGCTAGATCCTTTTGAACCCACAACTCCCCTTTAGCCCACTTATCTTTAATAAAATAGCTTTTCCCAGGATTATACTTTTTTATTGATTTTTGCATTGCGGCAAACTCTTGCGCCTGACTTTCTGTGACTGAAAAGCCATTCTGAGCAAGGTTTAGCGCTGGTTGTACTACTTCTGCCCAGGATAGCTTACCATATTTAGCATGAGCCTTTACCATTCCATCAACACTTCCTGGAACACCGGCTGCAAGGTGGCCGTAGATACTTTTTTCAGTAATGGCATTTCCTGCAGCATCGAGATACATATCACGACTAGCATTTCCGGGTGCTTTTTCCCTGAAATCGAGTGTTGCAAGTTCTCCTTTTGCCGAGCGATAAACTAAAAATCCGCCACCACCAATATTTCCTGCGTCTGGATAAACAACGGCCAATGCAAATTGAACTGCAACGGCAGCATCAATAGCATTGCCACCTTTTTTAAGAATATCGAGTCCGACTTTTGAAGCTTCAGGATGAGCCGAAACCACCATACCATTTTTATATTGCCCGCTATTATTCCTACCTGTTTGACCACCAACACATGAGTTTAAAAACAGACCAATGGCAAAAAGGATAAATAAATTGTATGCGACTTTAATATTCTTATTCATTTTTATAAATTTTCACAACTTGAGTTTTGTATTTCTGTAGAATCTCTTTTCTTCTTAAACTTAATTTAGGAGTTAATTCACCACCATCAATAGTCCATTCATTATGTAACAATTCAAATTTCTTCACCTGCTCCCAATTTCCAAATTCCTGATTAAAGTGATTAATTACTGATTGTATTTTATCAATAATTCGCTGATCTTTAATCATTTCCTCATTAGTAGTATAGGATATTCCAGACCTTTCACACCAGGCAGACAATGCTGGAAAAGCAGGTAAAATTAATGCAGCAGGGAAGCGCTCATTTTCACCAATTACAATTACCTGCTCAATATAAGGCGATTCCTTGAATTTATTTTCAAGCACCTGAGGAGCGATATACTTGCCGCCGGCAGTTTTAAAAATTTCTTTTTTACGATCTGTGATGCGAAGATAAACACCATCCACAAACTCACCAATATCACCAGTATGAAAAAAGCCATCTTTATCTATTACCTCACTGCTTAGATCAGGGCGATTATAATAGCCCCTCATTATATTAGGCCCTTTACATAAAATCTCGCCATCTTCGGCAATTTTCACTTCAACATCCTTAATAACTTTACCTACGGTAGTAAATTTTGCAGCTCCAGGTCTGAGGCCGTTTACTGCAATAACCGGCGAAGTTTCTGTTAATCCGTAGCCCTCAAGAACCGGCATTTTAGCGGCCCAAAATACACGTGCTAACCTTGGTTGCAAAGCCGCTCCACCAGAAACTAGTGCCATAATATTCCCACCAAGTGCTTCACGCCATTTTGGGAAAATAATTTTATTGGCAATTTTTAATTGCAATTCATAGAAAAATCCATTTTTCCCCTCCAGCTCGTATCTAAGTCCTAAATTGAGTGCCCAAAAAAACAATTGCTTTTTAATACCGGTAAGTTCAGAGCCTTTAGCTACGATGCGGTCGTACACTTTTTCAAGTAAGCGAGGTACGGTTGTAAAACCATGTGGCTTCACCTCTTTTAAATCATCGGCAATGGTATCCATGCTTTGTGCATAATAAATAGATATCCCCAAATAGAAATACATATAAAAAACCATGCGCTCAAAAATGTGGGATAAAGGAAGAAAACTCAATGCTTTTGAGAAGTTTTCGGGATACATTACAGAAGAAGCAATGCAATTACTAACTAGATTATCATGAGTAAGCATTACACCTTTGGGAGTTCCTGTGGTACCAGATGTATAAATTAAGGTTAATAAATCTTCAGGTGTGATACGATCGCGGTAGACTTGCAGATCAATTGGTTCAGAACGATTTGCAAGTTCGATTAAATTCATCCAATGTGGAACACCTTCAATTTTATCAAAACTGTAGATATCAAAGTTTAGTGAATCTTTTGTACGAACCTTATCTAATTTATCAAACAATACTTTATCGGAGACGAATACAATTTTAACTTCGGCATCTTTCAGAATAAACTTTATATCATTTTCGGCCAATGTTGGATACATTGGAACCTGTGTTGCACCAATCTGCATGATACCAAAATCACAGATATTCCATTCAGGTCTGTTTGGCGACATGATAGCCACTTTATCATCCTTTTTAATTCCGCTAGCTATCAAACCGCAACTTAATCCGTTTGCTAAGCCTACAAACTTTTCAGTTGAATACTTAACCCAAACGCCATCTTGCTTGGCTGCCACCATATCATCCTTCTGATACTTTTCAATTGAAAGCTGTAGAAGATCAAAAACGCGTGTTATTTGTGCCATAGGAACAATAGTTTTATCTATTAATTTAGCAAAATAGCTAAAATTTCAACCACTACAAATTAGAATTAGCTTAGAAGAGCATTTTACGCTTAAAAAGGGTGTTCGTAGATTAATTTAAGAGATGAGAAAACATTGTTTTTGAGAATAAAAAGCGTGTTGGCATTGTATTTGAATGGTTTATTGAACTAATAAATAAAATCATGAAAAAACTATTATTACTAAGCTTAACAGCAGGATTTTTGCTAATAGCAAAAACGGATGGAATTGCCCAATCCTATGAAAATGCAATAGGTATCCGATTAGGCCCATACAATGGAATTAACTACAAAACCTTTTTAAATTCAAATAAAGCCTTGGATTTCAATTTATCATTTAGAAACAATGATGATTTTGATCGTTTTTTCTTCACCGGACTATATGAAGTTCATAATCCAATTAATGATGCACCTGGATTGAATTGGTATTATGGTGGTGGTGCGAGTATTGGTTCCTATAAAAGAAGAGATTTTGATGGAGAGGTATTTTTTAGTGCCGATGGGGTTATTGGCTTAGATTATAAATTTAATGGAGCCCCGATAAATCTGGCACTCGACTGGCGTCCAAGATTAGAAATTACACCTAATTCTGGCTTAAGTTCAAATGATTTAGGTTTAGCAATTAGATTTACTTTTTAAACAAAAAAGCAGCCCTAGGGCTGCTTTTTTGTTTAAATTAAAGATTTAGCCATCTCTTTTTAACTGCATTTTGCGTTGCAGTTGCACCGTCCAAACTAAGGATTTTAAACTTATGGTTTGGATTTCTTTCGAGAGCAACATCAAGAGTTAACAATTCACCATCACGATTAATAAGAACCTTAATTTTATCCCCTACGCGCTTAGTGCCAATAAATTTATTTACCTCAGACATACGAGGATCAGAAACATTATTAATACGTATTTCATCCATTGCAAGAATTTCATCGTTTACGTTTAAACCTGAAACCCAAGCCGGACTTTGGCGTAAAACACTAGTGACAATTATTTTTCCATCGCGAAGACTAGTGTTGGCCCCTAAATAAGGTTCCTTTGAAGCTTTAGCATCATCAATTAAAGTTAAACCTGCGTAATTAAAATATTTATTATAATCTATAGTTTTAACTCCGTTAATGTAATTTGAGTAAATATCATCGAAAGATTTTCCTGCAATCTTCTCAGCCATTGCCTTAAATTCTGCATCAGTATAACCTCTAGATTTCTTTACATAATATTCATCATACACGGCTTTCAAAACTTCATCCAAGCCAGATTTTCCTCCAGTAGAATGAATGATTTCCAAGTCCATAATTAGAGCAATTAAGGCACCTTTGCTGTAATAAGAAACCGTTGAATTAGCTGAATTTTCATTCGGACGATATTGCTTAATCCATGCATCAAAACTGGCTTGACTTACCGGATCAACCTTATTTCCTGGCTGGTTTTCTACCTGGTTAATGACATTAGCAAGATCGGCAACATAGCGTTCCGGACTTTGCAGACCTGCTCTTTTGGTATAAATATCCTGATAGTAGGCAGTGAAACCTTCAGCAATCCACAAATTAGTGGTGTAGTTTTCAGCTTCATAATTAAACGGTCCTAAAGCAATTGGGCGCATACGCTTAACATTCCATAAATGAAAATACTCATGCGAAACCAAACTCAAAAACCTTAAACGACCAGCTTCGGTATTGTATGAATTACGACTTGCACCTAAAACAGTAGAGTTTAAATGCTCTAATCCGCCACCGCCAGAATTAAAATTATGAACAATAAAAACATACCTTTTATTTGGATTAACACCAAATGTTTTGGTTTGCTCCACAACAATTTTTGCCATATCTCGCTTTAAAATTTCGGGGTCATAATTACCACCGCCATACATTGCTACCTCATGTTTTACACCAGCTGCATCAAATTCAAAAATATCCTGATTGCCAATTTCAAAAGGAGAATCATAAAGAATATCAAAATCAGGGGCAATAAAAGTATTCGCTTTAGAAGCTAGAGGCTCAAGACCCGTAGATATTTTACTCCAACCTTTGTAAGGTTTAATTGTTATTGTTGATGGTTTGTTTATTTGTCCATCAGGATACATAAAAATGCTCGTCGGAGATAAAAATGCGTGCGATTCATCAACAAAACTGGTTCTTACAGAAATTTCAAATGCGTAAACACGATAAGTCAGCTTAACCAGGTTAGTCCCTTGCGTAGTCACACGCCAAGTATTTTTATTTATTTTCTCTGCATTAAGTGTTGTTCCATCAGCATTTACAGCATTAAAAGACTCTACACTTTTTGCAAACTCTCTAATTAAATAAGACCCTGGGGTCCAAACCGGCATTTTAAAATCAATAAAAGG
>NZ_JBIIPN010000030.1:0-22985 GCF_044342615.1 Daejeonella sp.
CACAGTTCTTCATCGCTTGATAATAACCAATATCATGACCTTTTTGAAGAATAACCTCAGTTTTCATGCCCGAACCCTCCAAATGAGGTATCATCGCTGCTTTTTTAGCATCTAAGCCAGAAAGTACACCAGCAGTACCAAGCATAATTGCAGAAAATGCACCAGAAGTTACCGTTGCAGCTTCTGCATGGCATAATTCAGCGATTTTTGCTCCAACCTTATCTTGCAACTCATCTAACATGCAATATCTTTTTGAAGAATTATTGATTGCATCAATCACTTCAGGCTGCATTAAAGAACCAGTCATGAATGTTAGTGTAGCACGCGCATTGATGAATGTGCGGATCCCTAATTCTTTAAATAAATCTCTTTTTGCTGCCGTGGAAGCAATACTTGCTACTTCTGAAGCATTTGCACTTGCGCCTGAAAGCACTCCTCCTGCTAGAGGAAGGACTGTTAAACCCTTTATGAGGTCTCTACGTTTCATAGTTATATTTATTTATTATAAAATTTTAAACAGCTTGAATCAAATCAAACATCCATTATTTTTCTGAGCCATGACCGAGGTAAGTTCTCAATTTTTCACTTTCAAATAAGTCTGCAGCTGCTTTCTCTGGTTTTGCAAGCGAAACAATTATCCCCACAACAAATGCCGCTGTCATCGATACGATAGTTGGGTTTTTAAGTGGAAAAATAGCGACTTCATTACCCATAATATCTACCCAAACTGTTGGACTGATAACAATCAAAACAAGAGATAAAACAGCACCAGTAACCATGCACCAAACAGCACCTTGGGTAGTAAACTTCTTCCAAATGATAGACATTAATAAAGCTGGGAAGTTTGCACTTGCAGCAATAGAAAAGGCTAATCCTACCATGAAGGCCACATTTTGTCCTTTAAACATCAGTCCTAATGCCACTGCAAGCACACCTAAGAAAATGGTAGCACGCTTTGCGACTTTTATCTCCCCTTTTTCATCAGAAATACCTTTTTTAACAACGTGGACATATAAATCATGTGAAATAGTTGAAGCACCAGACAATGTTAATCCGGCAACTACCGCTAAAATAGTAGCAAATGCTACTGAAGCAATAAAACCAAGGAATGCACTACCTCCTGTATTTTCAGCAAGAAGTAAGGCAGCCATATTTCCTCCCTTATCTAAGCTTAAAATGGCATCCTTACCTACTAAGGCTAAGGCTGCAAATCCGATAAAGAAGGTCAAAACATAGAAATAACCAATAAAACCAGTCGCAACAAATACCGACTTTCTAGCCGCCTTATCATCAGGAACGGTATAGAAACGCATTAAAATGTGTGGCAAACCAGCCGTTCCAAGCATTAATGCTAACCCTAAAGATAAAGCATCGAATGGATTAGTGATAAATCCTCCAGGAGCGAGCATATCTGCTCCGTATTGGGTTTTAACTGATTGGAAAAGTTCTGCGGGACTAAAATTAAATTGTGCAAGTGCTAATAATACCAACATGGTTGCTCCTGATAGTAATAAGACTGCCTTAATAATCTGCACCCATGTTGTAGCAAGCATACCTCCAAATAATACATACATAGTCATCACCACACCAACAACCACAACTGCAATTTCATAATTTAATCCGAATAGAGTTTTAATCAAACTCCCTGCACCAACCATTTGCGCAATTAAATAAAATGAAATGGTTAATAAAGATCCTACAGAAGCTGCTATACGAATAGGTCTTTGTTTTAGACGAAATGCAACTACATCCGCAAAAGTATATTTACCTAAATTACGTAAAGGCTCAGCAACAAGAAACATAATCAATGGCCATCCGACAAGAAAACCAATCGAGTAAATTAGTCCGTCATAACCCTTTGTAGCCACCATCCCAGCAATACCAAGAAATGAAGCCGCACTCATATAATCGCCGGCAAGTGCCAAGCCATTTTGGAAACCTGATATATTACGCCCTGCAGCATAAAATTCGGAGCCTGTTTTTGTTTTTTTAGCTGCCCAATAAGTGATATAAAGTGTAACAGCTACAAAAAGAAAAAATATCGCTATTGAAACTGGATTTGCAGTACCCAAAGTGGAAGCTGTTCCGCTTGGGTTTACCTGAAGAAGTGAATTTAAAGACATATAATGTGTGAGTAAAATTTAAAATTTATAGCTTTTTTTTGATTTCGTGGACATCAGCATCATAGTAGTTATTTGCCCAATACACGTAAAGGCCTGTAATGAGCCAAGAAAAGAAAATGATTCCCAAGCCTACCACAATGGCTAGGTTAATTGAATCGCCTAAAGGCATTTTTAGGAATTCTTTATCATAAGCAACAACTAATAAAAAGCCTATATAAACAACTAACATTACTAAAGTGAAAGAGAGTGATATATTCCACCTAGTTTTTACTAACTTTTTAAATTCAGCACTTTCTAAAATTTCATGTGTTTTAGCACTATCCATAATTTGTAAAATATTGATTTATAACAGTTTATATAATTAATTAAAAAATAAAATCATTTATCTGACTTAGCAATTTAAATGGCTCTATCATTTTATAATTCTATGAAAAAAAAATGAATTATTACAAATTCATGATGAATCTTTTGAAAGAACACAAAAACGTTACGTTTTCAAGTAGAATTTAGAGGGGCAATTCAAACTAGATTCTCAATCGAATTCCACTTGAATTTAATTTCTTGGTGATAAAAACACACAATAATGCAAACAAAAAGGATTTTAATAGACCTATCCCTCCTGTTGTAAAAATTTCAGGCAATTTAAAATCGGTTAAGACATACATCCCATAAAAAAAATAAGGAATGAGGTAACATAAAAGAGTATCTGTGCCAGCTGGCTTGATAAAATTAAAGTATTTTCCCTTACGCAAAACATCAACAATCCAATAAATCAAAATTAAGGCTAATAAAGTGATTGCAGAACATAAAAACAACCATGCCGGTGTTGCACCCAATTTTGAGAGCCCCCAATAGGGACGAGTAATTAATGAGAGAATAATTAAAGCAATTGAACTTAAAATAAAGGATATAATGAGCTTTAAATTAGCATTTTTAGATACAAAATACCTAAAAATGACTGAAGAAAGAACGCCTCCCATGGTAAGCGCGACCAAGGTTCCGCTTTTAATTGTACCAGGAATATACTGAAAAAAATCGGATTTTGGAAATAAATCGGATTTATTAAGAATGCTTATAGCACAAAAGAAGATCCATCCCAGCAATAAAACATATCCATTATTCTTAGCAAATACAGTGATTAAAGCCGAAGCAAGATAAGCCCAGCCTATTAATCCGAGAATACCCCACCAATGCGCTTCAAATCGAGCATCTCCATTGTCGCCTCCGCGATAAAAGAAAGCAAGTATCAAAAGACTCAAAATTGCTGAATATTGAAGGATAGATTGTAAAAGCGCAGATGTTTTCGAGGTATATTTATTCCAAATTAATATAAAACATAAACAAACCATTGGAAACCAAGTTCCTGCTTTAATTCCGCTTGCCTCGTTATTGATTGTTTCTCCATTAACCAAGAAAACACCCATGGTTAATAGTGCTAATGTTCGAAATAAAACATGTTTTAGAATTTGGGTGGTTGACTCCCCTTTTAGTCTTCTATGTTCAATGGCATAAGGTAGTGAAAGTCCCACGATGAACAAAAAAGCTGGAAAAATAACATCAGAAAAACCAATTCCATCAACTCCTCGAGGAGCGTGCTTCAACCAGTCTGGAATATTAGTTAAAGTGAAAAAATCATTCACAAAAATCATCAAAACCATGGTAACTGCCCTAAGGATATCGATTGAGTCAATACGCTGCGATAAACTTTTAGCTGCTGATTGATGAATTTCTGTGGGAATGGAGTTCATTGTTAAAAAAGAAAATATTTATTTTTAATTATTAAAATTCATCATCTAAAATAGCAATATCGATTTAATAAATACTTGAAGATTATCTACATTTATGAAAATAATATAATCGTCATGAAAATCGGCTTCAGATCAATACTACTTTTCGGATTAATCATATTTTCTGGATACTCTTATGCACAAACATTTAGAACCTTTAATAAGCCAGTGGTTTTTGATGAAGAGCGAAAGAAACTGTCTATTCAATATTTAAAAGAGCGACATGGTATTATTCAAGACTCAGCTACTATTATTCCGAGAATGATTGTTTTACATTGGACCGCTATTCCAACATTAGAACAATCATTTGATGCAATGAATCCGGCAGTACTTCCCGGAGCACGAAAAGGCATCGCTGGAGCCAGCAGTCTTAATGTTGCTGCACAGTTTTTAGTCGACCGCGATGGCATGATTTTTAGGCAGCTACCCGAAACAGCCTTTGCACGTCACGTTATAGGACTAAATTATTGCGCTATTGGTGTAGAAAATGTAGGAGGCAGTAATGCCTTATTAACTGAAGAACAATTAGATGCCAATGAAGCGCTAATACGCTATTTGAAAAAGAAATATAATATTGAATATGTGATTGGACATCATGAATACCAGAGTTTTATTGGTCATCCGTTATTCAAAGAAACAGACCCGAATTATTTGACCATAAAAAGCGATCCTGGAGATGAGTTTATGACAAAAATCAGAGAACGAATTAAGGATTTAAATATTAAAGGAGCGATAAAGAAATAAATAGGATTTCTTGATAAATTTCATGCTTTATTACATCTAATAATGAAAAAGATTTTAATAACGATTACAATTATACTCTCCTTTAATAGCACAATACTAATCGCTCAAACCATTCACCCAGATAGCATTTTACTCATTAAGCAAGGTTTAAATAAAAAGAAACAAGAGCTAAGTTTAGAGCTATCAAAAAAGTCGGGTGACCCCATAGCCCTTTTGGAACGAATGTTAGAATTAGGCATGTGGCAGGAGGCTTTGCAAGGCATTAATTTATTAAAAAAGGGCAATCCTGCACAAGAACTTTTACTCGCTAATTACCTCATTTTGAATAATGATTTTAAAACAGCTGAAAAGCATGTTAATCAGGTTTTAGTTCAATACAAACAAAATGAACAGGCCATTTATCTAAAATCTATTTTGGAAATGCATGCCTGGCGATTAAGCAATGCCTCTTCCCTTTTAGAAAATGCCATCAAAAATAAATCCTCCGAGAAATTACAATTAATGCTGGGTCGCATACGAATTTTAGAGAAAAAATACCCAGAAGCTTTAGAAATAGCAAAAAAAACACTGAAATTAAATCCCAATAGCGCCGGAGCCTACCTTTTGGAAGCAGATGCTTATTTCTGGGATCAGCAGGCTGATTTAGCTCTTGCACCACTTCAAAAATCGCTTGAAATCGACCCTTTTAATGCCGATGCTCGCTTTTATTATGGCTATGCCATTTGGCGTAAAATTGATGCCCGCCTGCTAAACGACATGGCAAATCAATGGGATATCGCATTGAGCATTAACCCATTACACTATCAAACGCATTGGCATTGGGGAAATGGGCATACCAATTTAACTTATGCTGATTATGCCGAAAAAGATGATGATCAAATTCGCAAAGAACTAGAAAAAAGTGATGAGCTTGTCCGAGACAATAAAATAGCACAATCCTTAGCCTACACCAATTCAGTCAAGGAAAAGTACCCCAAGTCTATCCTACCCGACTTACACAAAGCATCTATCTATTATACAGCATATGATCTTGACCGGAAAACCCGTTTAGACTCCGCAGAGCATATTTTCAGAAATATATTAGAACATAAAAAACATTATGGTCCGGCACATAACGGACTTTCAGCAGTAATTAAATCGAAGCGAATTTCTTTTCTATCTACTTATGATTCAATTACAAATGAGCTAAACAAAACAAAAATCAGCGATTTAGAGAATTTCAAAAAGGTTTTTCCTGATGTAGATTATTTCCCTGGTGATGCTGTAAAAGCCATGGCTTGGAATCAGCTTTATACTTCTGTGGTTTACTTCCCATTCCTTTCCAAGCAGAATAATTCATTTCGTATTCCCCCATTGCATAAAGATTTAGCTGTGACCATGAATGCGCCCTATTTTAGATTTATGACAACATTTGATAACCGTCAATGGATGGATATTAGAGGTGTTGGCAGTGGCGCAGCAGCCATCGAATATGTAGAAAGAGGAGCATTTATGGAGCGAAATGTAATCCTACATGAATATGTTCACTTATTCCATGGAAGAGTGCTTAGCGATTCAGAAAATAGAGCAATAAGAGCCTTATATTATCAAGCGATGACCGAGAAACGTACGCTTGATTATTATTCTCAGAATAATGAAAGTGAATATTTCGCTCAGACCTATCCTGCTTATTTTGAACCTATTAAGGTGCACCCATTGGATTTTAAATCGATGAACACAAGCTCAGATCTGATGAAAAAAGATCCGAAAATGTATCAATTTCTCGACCAATTAATAAAAAAAGAGCGAGCCTATTTGGCGGGTAATAAACAAGCAATGGCGACTAATTGGGCACAAGTTTATATCAATTTGAGCAATGCTTCAAAACAAAAAAACAAGGAATTGGCAAGCGCACATTTAGATACTGCCTTAAATTATGATTCTAAATACCTACCTGCATTTCTTGCTAAGGCATTTTTAAGCATGGAGAACAATGATTTCGGTTCTGCAGAAAATTGGATTCAAAAAGCAGAGCAAATCAATCCGAAATATGCGCCAATCTATGTGACTTATGCCGAATTACGTGCTAATCAGGTTCTTGCTAAGAAAATTGATCAACAAAAATCCCAAAATGATCAAATATTTTATTTGAACAAAGCATTTGGACTGGAAGATGATTATCAAGAATTAGCCGATATCAATAGAAATTTAAGAGAAGTTTATAAAAGCTATGGTATGATTCCCGAAGCTATTCAATCAGCAGATAATTATGCTAAAAATGCCTCTGTAATCTCCACTTATCTACGAGATCAAAGGAATGATGCTTTGGCCTTTTCGGCAGCACTTAGGTCAGAATTAGGCGATAAAATGGCTAAAAATATGCTAAAAGAACTTGTAGAACAGAAGCCACAAAATTACGAATTTAGAAATCTTTATGCCGACGCACTTTTTAAAAATAAAGATTATGAAAGGGCGATTTTGACGATAAAAGAAGCGCAACGAATTTTGACTGCTTCGGGGAATTCTAGAGCCGATTTTAATCTAAGAATTGCTGAATTTTACCAAGAAATGGGCAAAATGGATAGCACAGAGTCTTACTTAAAATCTGTGAAGCCCAAATCATTACGTGATTTAGATAAATTGAGATTAGCACGCTTGTTAATTTCAAATCAGAAAATTACACAAGCAGATGAAGTATTAACACTTACTAACAAAAGAGAAGAACCATACTTCATGGCTGAATATTTTTATACTTTGGCAATTCTTGATGAAGCAAAATCTGATAAAAAAGGGTCAATTGAGCAGCTAGAAAAGGTAATTGCCGCTAATCCTTTCCATTTAAAAGCCATTGAAAAATTAGTTGAATGCTATGAAAATGAAGGACTTAAAATAAAAGCTGAGGACTTAAAATCAAGATTAAATCAGATTAAAAACATGAAAATTTAACTAAAATTGAATTTTGACGTGAATTTATGATATATAGAGGCATATTAATTGATAAATTAGAATTCACGAAAGATTTTTGTATTTTTAATTCGTGAAAAAGTTGATATCCATACTTCTTATTTCTTCGTTTTTAATCTCAAGTACAGAGTTTTATCAAATCTTGAAGGTTCCATTTTTATTGGAACATTTTAAGGAACATAAAAGCTTGAACGAAGGCACAACATTTTGGAGCTTTTTATCTATGCATTATTCAAATAATGACATAAAATATGCAGATTACGAAAAGGATATGCGTTTACCCTTCAAATCAAGTGAAGGCTCTCTGCACCTCTTGAGTATATCTTTTATTAATTATTTTAGCACTACAAAATTACACAAGCCGTTCGCTAAGACATTAAAAACATACAAGATTTTTAATGATCATAAATTCCAGTCCTCCTACCTTTCTAATATCTGGCAGCCGCCAAAATCCTGCTAAAAGATTGAATATTGATTCATAAAAAATACTTTTTGTCTCAATTATAATTTTTTAGATAATTTATTAATAAAATTTATGCTTAATGCTATCATAGAGTTTTCTGTAAAGAACAAACTCATTATCGGATTATTTGTCCTAGGTCTTATTGGTTATGGTTCTTACGAAGCCACCAAACTACCTATCGATGCTGTTCCTGATATCACAAATAATCAAGTCCAGGTAATAACAGTTGCCCCTTCTTTTGGCGCTACTGATATTGAGCGACTTTTAACTTTCCCAATTGAGCAGGCTAATAGTAATATTAAAGGTCTGAAAGAAATAAGAAGTTTCTCTCGATTTGGCTTATCACTCGTAACCATTGTCTTTGAGGACGATGTAGATATTTATTGGGCGCGGCAGCAAGTGGCTGAGCGACTTCAAAAAGTGCAGACAGAAATACCGCCAGGTATTGGAAATCCGGAATTAGGCCCCATTTCTACTGGGTTAGGTGAAATTTACCAATATGTAGTCAGACCCAAGGAAGGCTATGAAGAAAAATACGATGCTACCGAATTAAGAACCATTCAAGATTGGATTGTTCGCCGACAATTACTTGGTGTTGAGGGAGTTGCAGAGATAAGCAGCTTTGGTGGTAAATTAAAGCAGTATGAAATATCGGTCGATCCTAATAAATTACAATCCTACAATTTAACAATAAACGATGTTTTTAATGCCTTAGAACGCAATAATCAAAATACGGGTGGTGCTTATATTGAAAAAGGCCCTACTGTATTATTTGTTAGATCTGAAGGTTTAATTGGCAACATCGCTGATATCGAAAAAATAAACATCAAAAGTAGCCAGTCGGGAAACCCAATTTTTATTCGTGATGTAGCTCAAATTAACATAGGCCATGCAACTCGCTACGGAGCTATGACTTTTAACGATAAGGGAGAGGTATCAGGTGCTGTAGTGATGATGATTAAAGATGCTAATAGCAGCGAAGTCATTAAGAATATAAAAGACCGGATTGAACTGATTCAAAAAACATTGCCAGAGGGAGTAATTATTGAACCCTTTCTTGATCGGACAAAAATGGTAAATAATGCCATTTCAACGGTACAAAAAAACTTAATTGAAGGAGCATTGATTGTTGTTTTCATTTTGGTTTTGTTTCTTGGGAATTTCAGAGCAGGTCTTTTAGTGGCTTCGGTAATCCCCTTATCCATGCTTTTCGCGATTATTTTGATGAATACCTTCAAAGTGAGTGGGAATTTAATGAGTTTAGGGGCCTTAGATTTCGGTTTGATTGTGGATGGAGCCGTGATTATAGTAGAGGCTGTAATGCATCAATTAGCACTTGGTAAGAAATTTGGAATAGTGAAGCGACTCACACAGCCTGAAATGGATGGAGAAGTGAAGAAGTCGGCGAGCAAAATGATGAACAGTGCAGTTTTCGGACAAATAATCATTTTAATCGTTTACCTACCCATATTTACACTTCAAGGCATAGAAGGTAAAATGTTTAAGCCAATGGCACAGACAGTCGCATTTGCCCTTCTAGGAGCATTTATACTCTCTTTAACCTATATTCCTATGATGAGTGCCTGGTTTTTGAGCAAAAAAATAAAGCATCAGCCTAATTTATCGGATAGAATCATGTTTAGAGTAGAGGAATTCTATCAGCAACAATTAACAAAAGTATTGAGAATACCTAAAATCATTTTAGGAACTGTTTCTGCCTTATTTATTGCGGCTATTATCATTCTTTCCAATTTAGGTGGCGAATTTATTCCAGCCTTAGAGGAAGGAGACTTTGCAGTAGAGACCCGTGTATTAACTGGAAGTAACCTTAAAACCACAATTGAAAGTACCACCCAGGCAGCAAAAATTTTAATAGAAAAATTTCCGGAAGTAGAAAAAGTGGTCACAAAAATTGGCAGTGGAGAGGTTCCAACAGACCCTATGCCCATGGAGGCCAGCGATTTATTGGTCATCATGAAGGATAAAAGTGAATGGACTAATGCCGAAACCTTTGATGAAATGGCTACAAAAATGAGCGAAGCGCTCGAAGATGTTCCTGGCATCACGGTCGGCTTCCAATATCCAGTCCAGATGCGTTTTAACGAACTCATGACCGGTGCAAGACAGGATGTTGTACTCAAAATTTTTGGTGAGGATTTAGACACTTTATCAAAATATGCTGAGAAATTAGGCAAAATTGTAAATGGTGTTGAAGGTAGCCAAGACCTTTATGTTGAGGCCATAACAGGCATGCCTCAAATAATTATAGACTATAATCGGGATGCTATTGCTCAATATAATTTGAATATCTCTGATATCAATAGAGTAGTTAATTCTGCGTTTGCTGGCCAGAGTGCAGGATTAGTATTTGAAGGTGAAAAGCGTTTCGATTTAATGGTTCGATTAAATTTAGACAAACGAAAAAACCTCGACGATGTTCGAAATTTATTGATTCCTAGTCCGCAAGGCACCTTTATCCCCCTCCATCAATTAGCCAGCGTAGAAATTAAAAACGGTCCCAATCAAATACAACGTGAGGATGCAAAGCGCAGAATTGTTGTTGGTTTTAATGTGCGTGGACGCGATGTGCAGAGCATTGTTAACGAATTACAAACAAAAGTAGACAAGCAGATTAATTTACCAGCTGGATACTTTATCACTTATGGAGGTGCTTTTGAAAACCTAAATGCTGCAAAACAAAGACTTATGATTGCCGTTCCTGTATCACTCGCATTAATTTTTATCCTTTTGTTTTTTGCATTCAATTCGATAAAACAAGGATTGATTATTTATACCGCCATACCATTGTCGGCAATTGGGGGAATTTACTTTTTGGCACTGCGAGGCATGCCTTTTAGCATCAGTGCTGGAATTGGTTTTATTGCACTTTTTGGTGTAGCAGTTCTAAACGGAATTGTACTAATAGCAGAGTTCAACCGACTAAAAGAATCTGGTTTAAATGATTTAAAAGAAATAGTTTTAAAAGGAACAAAAACCAGATTACGCCCAGTATTAATGACTGCTTTTGTAGCTTCATTAGGCTTCCTCCCAATGGCATTAAGCAATGGCGCCGGTGCTGAAGTCCAGAAACCATTAGCAACCGTTGTAATTGGTGGTTTAATGATTGCTACCCTTCTTACCTTATTTGTCTTGCCTATACTTTATATTCTTTTTGAAGGAACCTCAACACTTAAAACTTATAAAAAAACGGCTACAGCTTTATTAATTCTCTGTTTATTAGGGTTATCAAATGTTAATGCACAAGAAAAAGTTGATTTAAAAACAGCAATAGATTTAGCCTTAAAAAATAATCGAAGTGTCAAAAATGAGATTTTAAAGGCTGAGTACAATCAAAAGCTGATTAAAACTGCTAATAATATCAATCAGGCGACATTGAGTAGCGAATTTGGACAAATTAATAGCATTTATACCGATAGTCGCTTCGGCTTATCCCAATCTTTTAGCTTCCCAACAATTTATTCAAACCAGAGAAAATTATTGAATGAAGAATGGAAATCGTCTGTTTTAAGTATTGCATTAAAAGAATCAGAAATCAGAAAATCGGTAAGTCAATTGTACTATTCTATCCTCATATTAAAAGAAAAAGAGCGATTACTAAAGGAGGCCGATAGCATATACATTGTTTTTCAAGAAAAAGCTGAATTACGTTTTAAAGCAGGTGAAAGCAATGTTTTAGAAAGTGCTACTGCCAAAACCCAAAGAGGAAGTATCTTCTTGCAGCTCAGGGCTTTACAAGAAGAAATTGAATTGGCAAAATTGCAATTTCAGCTGCTATTAAATACAGAAAACAGAATGGAGCCTGCACCGATGCCGTCTTTAATCCCAACCTTCTATTCGCTTGATAATCAAAGTTTTGCGAAGCATCCACTCTTGAAAATCGCTGAACAGCAAAAAAATATTGCTTCGGCAAATACGAAGCTTGAAAAATCGAGGTTTTTGCCAGAATTAAGCTTAGGATATTTTAATGCTAGTATTAGGGGAACAGGTGCAGATGATCAATATTACCCTAGTTCGAGGCGTTTTGGATCAGCATTTTTAGGAATAGGAGTACCGATTTTTACATCTGCCCAAAAAGCAAGAGTAAATGCCTCTATCCTATCAGAAAAGATGGCTGAAAACAATTTTCAAATACAGAAAAGTACGGTAGAAACCGAATATTTAAGTGCTATGTCGCGATTTAAAACCTACAATGAAACACTTAAATATTTTGAGGAATCTTCTCTTCCTGAAGCGAAAAAAATCAGACAATCGTCTTATAATCAATTTATCAATGGAGAAATAAACTATTTAGAATGGGTAATGTTGAATAATCAAGTTTTTACACTTCAGAATAATCATCTTGATTTGATAAGGGGACTTAACGAAAGCGTTTTACAGATTAATTACCTAAGTCATCAAGAAAAATAAAATCGTTTTAAACAAAGATTATCTATCATTTTTAACATAAATAAATGAAAAATATATACCTAATCGCCTTCGCATTTTTGATTACAGCATGCGGATCTGGCACAGAGCAAGAAACAAGCACAGAGGCTAGCAATGTCACAGAAAATGTAATTGTGCTTAATGAAAAACAATTGAATGCAGCCAAACTTTCATTCTCTAAACTGGAAGAAAAAGTAATTGGTTCATTTATTACCGCAAATGGCAGTATTGACGTACCACCTCAGAATATGATTTCGGTGAGTGTACCTTTGGGAGGTTATTTAAAATCGACCAAATTATTACCTGGATTACAAATTAGAAAAGGAGATGTTATTGCAATTATGGAGGATCAGCAATACATCCAAATGCAGCAAGATTACCTTACCACAAAGGCAAAATTAGTTTATAGCAAATCTGAATTTGAGCGCCAAAAAGAGCTCAATGCGAGCAAAGCTAGTAGCGATAAGGTATTTCAGCAAATTCAAATGGAATACAATACACTTCGAATTGCATTGAATTCGCTGGAGCAAAAATTAAAAATGATTGGCATAAAACCTGAGTCGATCACTGACAATAACATCACAAGCACTATTAAAATTTATTCACCAATTAATGGATTTGTATCCAATGTAAATGTGAACATTGGTAAATTTGTAAACCCATCAGATATACTTTTTGAATTAATTGACCCCTCTAATATTCATTTAAATCTTAAAATATTTGAGAAAGATTTAAACCAACTTGCTATCGGACAAAAGCTAATTACCTATTCGAATACCGATCCAAGTAAAAAATATGCTGCCGAAATCAGCCTGATTAGTAGAGATTTATCTGAAGAACGCATTGCAGAAGTACAATGCCATTTTGAAAATGCGGATAAAAGTTTGGCACCAGGAATGTACATGAATGCTGAAATTCAATTGAAAAATGATCGGAAATTAGCAATCTCCGAAGAAGCAATCCTTAATTTTGAGGGATCTGACTATATTTTTGTTAAAAAGAGCAATAATAGCTTTGAAATGACCCCTATAAAAATAGGTACTATTGAAAATGGATTTGTTGAAGTTATCAACGCAGAGACTTTTAAAGACAAACAATTAGTCACAAAAGGAGCATACACCCTTTTAATGAGCTTGAAAAATAAATCAGAAGAGTAAATAAAATAAAAAGAGATGTGTTTTTTGTGAACATATCTCTTTTTAAGAATTCCATGAAAATGGTAGGAAATTTAGTTTTTTGTAAATCTATTAGGTTTACTGCTGCAACAAGATTTTTTGACTTTGGTGTTATTCTTAACTGCTACTGTCTTAGTCTCCGCAGACTTCTTTTTTTCACCTGCATTACAAGATGATATTGATACAGCTAAAACTAAAATAAAACTTAGAAAAATATTAAAAGTGGGTTTATAATTCATTTTCATCTTAATATTTCTACTTAACACATCTAAATCCCAAATTACTCATTCCAGAATCAGGAGAGCTTTTCATACGTCTTGCCGATCGATAACCTGAACAATAGGAATCATTACACATGAAAGAACCTCCTCTAGAGACCTTTTTAGGGGTATAAGGTTCATCAGGATCAAAACTATCATTTGGTCCCAAAGGGTTTCTAATTCCATTCGGACTATTAACTGTTGAATAATAGTCGTTGCGATACCAATCAGCACACCATTCCCAAACATTTCCTGCCATATCATAAAGCTTATAGCTATTGGGAGCAAAAGATTTTACAGGCGCTAAGCCTGTAAATTTATCAAAAGCTGTATTAGAATTTGGGAAGGTTCCTTCCCAAGTATTTGCTTTAGCTTTACCCGTATTTATATGCTCATTACCCCATGGATAAATATTATTATTCAATCCACCTCTAGATGCATATTCCCATTCAGCTTCTGTGGGAAGTCGCTTGCCAGCCCATTTACAATAAGCCATAGCATCGTCCCAACTGATATGAACAACTGGATAATTTCCTTTGCCCGTAATATCACTTCCAGGACCCTCAGGATGCTTCCAACTTGCCCCTGGAACCCAAGTCCACCATTGCGAATAATCGTTTAAATCTACTTGCTGAGTTGGAGGCGTAAATACCAGCGATGCTGCAACCAATAATGATTCATCAGGTTTAGGAGTCCCGGGAGGCAATTGTTTTTTTAATTCCTCCCAATCTGGTTTTCTTTCGGCGGTGGTTAAATAACCCGTACTTTCCACAAATTTTGCAAACTGATCGTTAGTTACTTCATGCTGATCCATCCAAAAGCTATCAATCATCACTTTATGTTTAGGATATTCATCTGGTGAAGCTTGTTGATTATCTCCACCCATCATAAAAGTACCTTCTGGTATCATTACCATTCCGGTTTTGGAGGTATCACCATTAAAAGAAATTTGATCTAAACCAATTGCCTTTGGTGTTGCCTCCTGCTCATCGGAAGGGCTTGTTGCTGGTCCGCAAGATGTTAAAACCGCGAAAAGAGCTATAAAAATAATAAGATAATTTAATAGATGCTTTTTCATTCTTTTGAAAAAAGGTAAAATCAAGAACAATAATATACAAAATTTCAATGATATTTCCAAGGAAAATCGATTAAATCGGATCTGAGAAGCATCAAGCTGAATCCGCAAAACTTTTTATAATCCCATATTCCAGTCCTCTTAACTCAGCAAGCCCTCGCAAGCGCCCAATAGCCGAATAACCAGGATTAGTTTTCTTTTTTAGATCGTCCAACATTTGATGACCATGATCTGGGCGCATAGGAATTGATACCTTCCTAGCTTGAGATATTTTCACTAATTGCTTCACTACTTGATACATATCAACGTCACCATCTAAATGATTGTCCTCATAAAAATCGCCAAATTCATTTCGTCTTGTACTTCTTAAATGGATAAAATTAATGCGATCTCCAAACTGTTCAATCATTTTGGGTAGATTATTGTCAGTCCTTACCCCAAATGATCCTGTACAGAAACAGAGTCCGTTAGCTAGTGAAGGCACTGCAGAAATCAATTCTTCAAAGTCGGATGTCGTACTAAGCACCCTCGGAAGCCCCAAAATCGAATAAGGTGGATCATCTGGATGAATCACCATTTTTACACCACATTCATCAGCTATTGGAATAATCTCTTGTAAAAAATAAATCAGATTTTTTCGTAATCTGCTTGCATCAATTCCTTGATAGGTGTCTAATGCTTTTTGAAATTGAGTAATGGTAAAACTCTCCTCACTCCCAGGTAAACCCGCAATAATATTTCGGGTAAGTAACTCCTTTTCACTAGCGTTCATTTCGCTAAAGCGGATTTTAGCGCGTTCAATTTCATCCTCAGAATAATCTGTTTCTGACCCCGGACGCTCTAAAATAAATAGATCAAAGGCAATAAAAGCAGCTTTTTCAAAACGTAAGGCTTTAGAACCATCTTCAACAACAAATGCTAAATCGGTACGTGTCCAATCGAGCACAGGCATAAAATTATAGGTGATAATTTTTATCCCACAAGAAGCCAAATTGCGGATACTTTGTTTGTAATTATTGATATATTTCTGAAAGTCACCTTGTTGGGTTTTTATATGTTCATGAACTGGAACACTCTCAACAACACTCCAAATTAAGCCAGCATTTGAAACTTCTAATTTCCGCTTTTCAATTTCGGCTATCGGCCAAATTTCGCCATTTGGGATGTGGTGAAGTGCTGTTACAATCCCTGAGCATCCTGCTTGCAAAATATCTGATAAACTTACTGGATCATTTGGGCCATACCAACGCATGGTTTGTTGCATTCCGTAAGAACCTGTAATTGAATAATTAACACTCATTTAAACACCTCCAAAAATTGAAAATCCACCGTCAACACAAATCATTGAGCCCGTAACAAATTTGGAAGCATCACTTAAAAGCCAGACTAATGCGCCTTTCAGTTCGTCAGGGTGACCAAAACGCTTAAAAGGTGTATTTCTGATTACTTTTTCACCGCGCTCGGTAAAGGTTCCATCAGGATTAGTAAGGAGATTTCTATTTTGTTCAGTCAGGAAAAAACCAGGCGCAAGGGCATTCATACGAATACGATCACCATAACGATTTGCGAGCTCTACGGCAAACCATTGATTATAACAATCAACTGCCGCTTTTCCCATATTATAGCCCAAAACACGAGTTATAGCACGTTTTGAATTCATAGATGAAATATTGACAATGCTCCCCTTCTCGGCAGTTTGTACAATGGCTTCACCGAAAATTTGTGAAGGAATTAATGTCCCCCAAGTATTAAGGTCCATCACTTTCTTCATTCCCTCCAAATTCATTTTAAAAATATCTTGATCGGGCATAAGTACTCCTTCCGGCTTATTACCTCCTGCCCCATTTACTAAACCATCAATTTTCCCAAAAGCATCTAAAACCTTGTTTTTAGCGTCTATTAACTGCGCTTCATCCATGGCATCGGCAATAAGTGCAATGGCATGACCACCCGCTTTATTAATAGCATTGGCACGCTCATTAGCCACTTCCACATTTCTTCCTAAAATTCCAACAGTTCCACCTGCTTCAACTATTCCATTGATAAAGGAATTACCCAAAATACCTGTCCCGCCCGTAACAACTATTACTTTACCACTTAAAGAAAACTCATTCATATCTATTTAAGATCTTTTTTAATCAATATTTACAATTTCACTAATCATTTTAATCTGCTCATCATTAAGCTTAATTTTTCCTGCAGTTGCATTCGACTCTAGCTGTTGAAGGTTTGAGGAAGACGCAATTATTGGTCCCATTCCATTCATATTCAACATATAAGCAATCACCATTTGGCTCAATTCTATGTTGAATGAAATGGCCAACTTAGCAAGTTTATGGAGCTTTTCCATGTTTTCGGGACTAGTCTTGGCAGCTAATTCTCCTTCGTCAAAAAGTCGGTCGCCGGGTCCAACATTTTTCAAATCCAGATATCTATTACTTAGCAATCCTTTAGCCATCGGACTCCAAGCGATAAAAGATAGGTCATTTTTTTGTGCATAATTACGAACACCTGAAAAGTTGGAATTTTCATCATCAAGAAGGTCAAACTGATTTTGAACTGCTAAAATACGACTACGAGAGGATAAATTTTGTTGAGCAATTTGATAAGTTTCTAAATGCTCAACTTTAAAGTTTGATACCGCGAAATATCGGACAAGATCCTGTTTAACAAGGTCTTCAATAGCCAAAAGACTCTCTTCGGGAGGAGTATTGAGGTCAAATGTATGAAAATATAAAAGATCAATATGGTCTGTTTGGAGTCGTTCAAGGCTTGCGTAAACAGCCTCCATAATATTTAAACGCGAATAACCACAATGGTTCGGCGTTAATCCATCCATCGTACCTCCCATTTTTGTAGCAAGTACTACATTTCGGCGTTGTTCAGGATTGTTTTGAAACCATTTCCCAATTATGCGCTCACTATTTCCTGATGCATTATTGTATCTATTGGCAGTATCCCAAAACGTCACTCCTAATTCAATGGCTCGATCAAAAATCTGAAAAGATACTTTTTCACTAATGCGGGAACCATCTCCTAGCTTATCATAACCCATTTTCCAGGTCCCAAGGCCTATATTCGACACTTTCAACCCCGATTTTCCCAAAGTTCGATATGGCATTTCATTAAATGAATCGACCACAAAGGGAGCATTATAAAAGGAATTATGAGGTTTTTTCATGAGTATGATGCAAAAATGGAGCTATTTAATGCTGAGCTAGTGAAACAAAATATAATTCGAATTTAAATTAATTTTCAAATGAATTCAATTCTTAGCATTTTTTAATCATTTATAACGATCCAATAATATGTTAATAATTTAAAGGTAAAAGAATTGGCTTTTTTAATTCAAATCTGATTGAACAGGTCGATCAAACTAAAATGATAACAATGTAACATTAAGATTAGTATTCCATTTAGAGGCATATAAGTCTGTATATTCGCAAATATTTGTTACATGACTCAGGAATATCTTTAATCTATTCCTGTCAAAAAAATCTATGAAAAGACTCATTATCATTCTTCTTTTTATCTTCTCGAGTTCACAACTTTTTGCTCAAAATTATACGGTAAAGGGAATGGTTCATGATAGCACTGGAATACCACTAACAGGAACATTGATCAAGCTAAAATGGGGTAAAGACAGTATTGCTACAGCTGTAGATATTGATGGTGCCTTCACTTTAAATAATGTAAAATGGCCTGAATTTAATTTTTCAGCTGCTTTTTTAGGTTTTGAAACCTTCATGAAGACCTATAAAATCACATCAGGTAACACCTTAAATATACCAATTATCACTTTAAAAACTTCTAGCAATACCTTAAATGAAGTTGTAATAAGTGCAGTTACTTCTATAAAAATTGGAGAAGATACCGTTTCATTTAATGCGGCTGCTTACCCTGTCAGACAGGGAGATGCTGTAGATGAAATACTTAGAAAGCTTCCCGGAGTAAAAGTTGATGTAGATGGAAATGTAACGAACCAAGGACAAGCGATAACAAAGATAAGGATCAATGGAAAGGATTTCTTTGGGACTGATGTAGCAACTGCGATTAAGAATTTACCTGCCGATATTATTAAAAACCTTCAATTTATTGACGACTACGGTGATCAGGCAAGGCTAACTGGTATAAAAACTGGCGAGCCTGAGAAAATATTGAATTTAACAATTCAAGAAGATAAAAAGAAGGGTTATAGCGTTAGAATGTCAACAGGAAGAGGAAATGAAGATCGTTATAACAATTATATCAGAGCAAATACCTTCAAAAATGATCAACAAATATCATTTGACGGAACAATTAATAATTCGAATACTCGAGGAGGTGCAAACGGGATAACCACTACCAAAGCTTTTAATACCAATTACCGTAATGATTGGGGCAAGAAATATTCGGCTGATGCTGCATACAGCTTTAGCAATAGAAGTAATAACACCCTTACAAAAACATTTACACAGAATTTTCTAGAAAACTTCACCCGCAGTGAAAATGCTTTTACTAATAATAGTAGTACTAATTTTAGCCATGAATTAACAGGGAATTTCGAGTATAAACCTGATACATTGAATTATTTTAAACTTTCGCCACGTCTAACCTTTAACGATAACAATTCTAATAATTCTGGATTATTTGATATCGAACAAGAAGCTTTAATTACAGAAAGAACTAATGAATCGGGCACTGATGCTAAATCCCTGAATTTATCAACTAACTTATTTTATAACCATAGGTTTGCTAAAAAAGGTCGTAGCATGAGTTTAAGAGGTAATTTTAACATCTCTGATGGTCAAAATTTTAGAAATGTCTTAAACAATTATTTAATCACTCAGAACGGACGAGATTCAACGAGACTTCAAAATCAATTAATCGATAATGTAAATGATAACTTATCTCTATGGGCCAATATTTCCTATATGGAACCCATTGCACCTAAGAATTATGTTGAGCTAAGTTATAGTCGCAGTTACTCAATTACAAATACAAACCGTGAGACAAATGATGTGCTCAATTCAGTTTCTACCTTCAATCCAGAATTGAGTAATGATTATGAATATTCCTTTACAACAAATCGTTTCGGATTAAATTATCGCTTTATTGAAGATAAATTCAATTATACTTTAGGAGTAAATGCCCAACCGGCACTATTGGAAGGTAGAAATATAAGCAGAGGTATTGATACTAGAAATGAGACATTCAATATTATACCTACGGCGCGACTATCCTATAAGTTTTCGAAGCAGCAAGCATTACAAGTAAACTATTGGGGTAGAAATAACCAACCAGGCTTTTTACAATTGCAACCTATAACCGATAATTCCAACCTGCAAAATACAATAACTGGAAATCCGGACCTAGACCCTGAATTTGTTCATTCATTCAATGCAAGATATAATCAGTCGGATTGGGATAAGGGTCATATTTTATATGCTAATATAGCTTTCAATCAGACTCAAAATAAAATTGTTACTACTAAAATACAAGTCCCAAATACCATTAACCAGGTTACAAGCTATATCAATACTAACGGTTTTTATACCGCCCAAGGCGACTATTCTTACGGTGTACCTTTTGCTGAGCGTAAATTTACCATAACCTACTCAGGGCGTGGATCTTTAAATAATAACGTAGCCTTTATTGATCAGGCTAAAAATATTGCTAAAAACTTGGTAGTGCAGCAGGAACTAGAGTTTGAGGTTGATATTGAGAATATTATAGATGTTGAACTAGAGACATCCTATTCGATTAATACTACCAAATACTCACAAGAAAGCTTCGCTGATCGTAAGACTAATACCTTTCAATTCGTTTTAAGAGGAAGAAATTACTTCTTCAAAGACCTAACGTTGGGCTACGACCTACGAAAAACGATCAATACTGGATTTGACAATTCAATCGTTAGAAATCCTACTATTTTAAGATTATATACTGAATATCGCTTCATGAAAGCCAATATTGGTGCCATTAGATTTGAAGCTTTTGATATTTTCAATCAAAATACTGGTATTTCAAGAGATGTATTCGACAATATCATCATCGACAGACAAGTAAACCGCCTTGGAAGGTATTTTATGCTTTCGTTTAACTTAAGATTGAATAAGTTTGGGGGGAGGAGTAGTTAGTTAGTTAGTTGGTTAGATGGTTAGTTGGTTAGATGGTTAGATGATTGTGCCCTGAGTTAATGAAATTGGTTGTCAGTTATCAGTTGTCAGTTATCGGTTGGAAGTTATCAGTTAACAGTTATCAGTTGTCAGTTGTCAGTTATGAGTTATGAGTTATCAGGCTGGGCAGATAGGTCTCTAGCAATCATCCTAATCAAATTAATCATAGTTCAGACATATTTTTAGCATTCTTATCTCATAAACATTAACTTTGGTTTAGAGAAAAACTACCATTCAAATGCGCGATATCAGTCACAAACAGATTACCCTACGCAGTGCAAAAGCTATTGCAATTATATTTTGTTCCGAATCAAGTATTGAATTAATCCAATCCAATAAACTTCCGAAAGGTAATTTATTTGATGTGGCGCGTGCTGCGGGTTTTTTAGGTGCAAAGCTTACTCCACAACTCCTTCCCCACTGCCATCCTGTAACTATTGATGGCATGGATTTTACATTTAACTTTATTGATAAAAACCTCCATTCAGAGCTTTTATCTGAAGAGCTACTAAAAAGAACTGGAATTGTTATTCTTGGTGAAGCTAAATCCATCGGCCGTACTGGTATTGAAATGGAAACTTTAACGGCGGTTTCGGTGGCAGCTCTCGAAATTTACGATATGCTCAAGCCTGTAGATACTCAATTGGAAATCGGAAATATCCGTTTATTAGATAAAAAAGGTGGGAAAAGTGATCGTAATCGCCATTTAGAATACACTCCTACTTGTGCGGTTTTAGTCTGCTCCGACTCCACAGCAAAGGGTGAGCGTGAAGATCAAAGCGGAATCCTAATCACAGAAATGCTTAAAAATGCGAATGCCTCTGTTTTACATTATAAAATCCTTCCCGACGATAAAGAGTCTATTCAAAAGCAAATCAAAGCTTGGGTAGCTGATGATATCCAATTTATTTTCACCACGGGCGGAACAGGTTTAGGTCCCAGAGATAATACCGTAAGTGCCGTAAGAGAAATTATTGAGCGTGATGCAGATGGAATTACGGAGGCTATGAGAAACTTCGGACAAATGCGTACTCCATTAGCGATGATGAGTCGCTCTGTTGCTGGTGCCATTGGAAAAAGTATGATTATTACCCTTCCGGGAAGCCCTAAGGGTGCTAGAGAATCATTAGAGGCTATTTTACCTGGAGTGTTCCATGCACGTAAAATGATAGAAGGTGAAGGGCATTAATCTCCTAAAACTATTTCTTTTCTAAAAATTCACGGGAAACCAGCTCTCCATAAAAGGAAATTGACTGTCGGTGCATACTATTAACTGTTAAGGTTGCATATCCTGAACTAGACACGGAAAGCATCATCAAATCTGGATCTGAAGGTTTATTAATGCGTATTTTTATCTGAAAACCAGCCTTCTTAGATTCCTTCATTGAATAATCAAAGTCGGTAGAAGTAAAACTCAAAGGACTTTCAGTTGTTCCCATTGGTGCTCTAAAAGCAACACCAAAATAGGGCAAATGACTATCTAATGAATCTTTATTGATTTTCAAAAAATATATGGATGTAAGTCTTATAAGCGAACCGGAAAGTGGCGTTGCCGACTCAGCAAGGAAAACATAATCTTTACTTTCAATCAGGCGCTTTAATCCTGCTTTCATTTTTTCCTGACGCGTTTGTGCTTGAATAGAATGGGATAAAATCACAAAAAGCATTAGAAGACAAGTACTGATGTAATAAATTTTACTTTTCATAGTCCTTTATTTTAGAAATACAAGCAAAAACCATGCTATAAATAGAGAAAGACTGGCTGGTACGGTGACAACACCGACCAGAGGGAAGCGTCAAAAGACAAGTAG
>NZ_JBIIPN010000132.1:0-7092 GCF_044342615.1 Daejeonella sp.
CCTGCACTGAACTTGAATACAAGTACAAAGCTCCAAGTTTTCACTTCACCCCGTCTGATGCAAAACTCGTGTCAATGGCTGTTTTTATTTTGTCCAACCGACATTTTTTTTCCACTCTTCAATTTCCTGTTTCCTGTTTTCAATGTCTGTCGGTGGCGATTGATTTTCATTTTTTGCTTGTCTTCTTATTATTTCTATTTGTTCTTCAAGCGTGTTAAGTCCGATTGATTTTCTTCTTTTATTTACTCTGTTTAAGTCGTCAAAAGGATTTGGGCTTAAATTTCCGTGTTCGTCCCAATCAAATTGAGTTCCGTAAAGTTGCGGATTACCTTCAAGAACTGCTATTCGGTCAGTTAGATATGCTAAACTTTTCGGATCTGCTTTATTTTCATTAACTGCACTTTTCAATAGTTCTGCACTTTTTTTCATAAATTCAGGTTGTCCGATTGAGTGTTGTATTACCAACCAAGTCGCTTCGTTTGCCTCTTTACCAACTTTGTCTATTGTCGGATAACCGATTGTGTCTATTATGTGGCTTAGTATTTTAGCATTTCTGTTGTGCAACTCCTTCATTTTTTCGTTATACCTTTCGTTGAGTTGTCCGCTTTGAACAAGTTTGTTTCTTAATGCTAAGTCTGTATTTTTTAGGTCAATTATTTTTTCAGTGATACTTTTATAATCCATTTTTTTGATGTCGTTTTGTTCTTACTGTCGTCCAAAAATAGCCATTAACGGTTTGCAGCTGCCCAAAGGGCGGGATTATTACCACTGAACTTCATTCGGAGAATTGGACTTTCAACTACCAAAAAACTGTCTTTGGAACACGAAAATCCGCCTTTTGAGTAGTTGCTGTTAGCGGCTGGTGTCCTCATTTCGTTTTTATTGGTATCCAAATTTCTTCCTCTGATGTCGGGTCGTTGTTTTTGTATTTGTCGCCTAAAACTTCAAAATGCGGTCTGTTATCTAAATCGTAGTCAGAGGTTGGCAACCAAGTTTCCAAAATATATTGGAAAATGGAATTGTCCGTGTTCAAACCTTTATAGTCAAACACCGCATAAAGTCCGCCGTGTAAAATAAACGTTTCCATTTCGGTCGGCACATTGTCAAAGGTTGTAACTTCAACGGCTGCCCACCTTTCAAATTCGTTAGTCGGCTTGAAGTCTGCAAAATGATTGGGTTTGTAAATAACCAATGAAATAAGGTCATTTGTCAAGTTGTTAGTTATTTCCTTTCGTCTAGGTGAAAAAGTTCGCCAAAGTTCGCCAATTTTATAGTTGGCAAAACTCATTGTTAATCGTCTGCCTACTAATTTCTTTTCGTATATTGTTTGAATTCTCGGTGTCATTTTTCTAATTAAATTTCTTTTTTGTCTGCTGTGTCATTTGAAACGGTGGTCTGTAACACTTGCCACTAACTTCTTTACATCCTACACAAAATTTCGAACATTCACCAAAATCAAGCTCGCTTTACGAAATTTTTTATCGTTTTAATTAGATTCGAATATATTATTTTATTCTTATAAATCATCAAAGGGACTCCTAATTCGTTGTAAGCTTTATGTACTAACATGAGTGTATATTTATGTCGTTTTAAGCTGTTTTGACCTAATAATTCTTGTATAATTTATCCCAAATCATTTTATCTCCAACTTTGAAAGTTTTATAGTTCACCCTTAATTTGCGCTATTAAATCATCATTTATTTTCAAAATATGCGGCTATTCTATCCACATTTCTATGCCTTATCAGCCTGGATTCCCATTTTATATGTTTCATTATTTTTCCTTTCTTTTTACCAGGAGCATCTCATCATTACTTAGGGATAAAAAACCAAAGTCATAACAAAAAAAATAGGTATTTCCATTTTGCGCATGAAGCATATGGGTATGGTAATCGGGATTAAAGCCATTTTTCAATAAATCTTCTTTCTTGATGCGGATTTTCTCACCGGTACATATTTTTGAAAGTACGCTATGGTTTTTCCTTAGAATGGTATTTACTGGACGAATATGATTTAACTGTCCCGCTTTTAATTGATTATTATAATTACTGCGACATTGATCATCGCAAAATTTCTTGTCGCTACGCCCTCTCAAGGTTTCACCACAGTCTAAACATAATTTTTCCATTTCATTGCTTTTTGATAAATTGAATGTACAATTAGTCTGTCAAAACGGATATAAACGTATGTATCCGTTTAGTTTACGGTAAAATTTCTACATTCTTCTCACCTTCGAATTGTCATTACCAAGTGACCTAAATTTTTGTTTAATTAAAACGTAAGAAGATGAGTAATCTTAGAAACAGTGTACGCTTATTGGGTCACATAACAGAGCCCGAAGTAAAAAAGATCAGTGAAAAAAAGAAAGTAGCCAAATTTTCCATCGCCACAAATGAATCGTATAAGAATGATAAAGGTGAAAAAGTAGAGGATACCCAGTGGCATAATCTCGTGTTATGGGATGGATTAGCGAGCATTGCAGAATCTTATCTGCATAAAGGCTCCGAAATCACGGTAGAAGGGAAGTTAACTAGTCGCTCCTATACCGATAAAGATGGGATAAAGCGCTATGTCACTGAAATTATAGTATCTGAATTGCAGATGCTTGGTAAGAAAGCCGCCGTTTAATTTTCCGTTTGAGGAATCGGAATGTAATTTTTGGTGAACTTAAGCTTGTTTTTCTAGAAGCAACACCAATAGTGGTTTTTTAAATCTTGCAGAATTTCATGTCTCGCTTGTAAATGAGTAGAGGTGGGTTCTGCAGGATTTCCTATGGTCTGTGTGTTACAGTATAATATAGCTATTTTTCAGCCAGCTGGCTTCGAGAGCCTCAGCCAGCGATTAAAAACAATCCCCCCCCCTTCCTGATTTTGCTAGCCTGATAACTGATAACTCAAAACCCTTCCAGATGTCGCCAGCCTTACAACTGACAACTCCTACCCCTTCCAAATGTCGCCAGCCTAACCAACTAACCAACTAACCAACCCTATCCCAACAATTCCCTAATCAAAGCCAGCAACTCAGATGCTTTAAAAGGCTTCGTAATATATCCTTTCGCGCCTGCGATAATTCCCTTGTTTTGATCTTCTTTAGATGCTAATGCCGATAGAAATATAAATGGAATTTGTTTGAATTGGGCTTGCTGGTGGACTTTCGCAATGAGTTCTAGACCGGTGATGCCAGGCATCATAATGTCGCTCACAATTAAATCTGGAGCAGAATTTTGTAGAGATTCTAAAGCTTCTTCACCAGATTCAGCAACGCTAACCTCAAAATTATTTAATTCCAAAATCTCCTCTAAAGTCTCCCTCAGTGCGAGTTCATCTTCAACCAATAATATTTTAGTCATTTGGGTAGGGTAGTGTAAGTGTAAAAATTGTGCCTTTTCCTAATTCACTATCAACCTCAATCTTTCCTTTATGAAGTTCTATAAATTGCTTAGCAACTACTAAACCTAATCCCGACCCCTGAATGGTTGAAGTATTTGATGCTCGGAAAAATGAATTGAAGAGCTTATTCAACTCATCTTTCGGAACCCCAATTCCGAAGTCCCTTATTTTTATCTTGGCACAATCTTTTTCATAAGCTATGCTCAATTCTGGATTGGGAGCTCCATCCGAATATTTAAATGCATTGGAAAGTATATTGGTCAAAACATATGTAAAAAATAGCTCATCAAGAATAAATTCCTTCTGACCTAAATCGCCTTTAATCTCAACTTTTCTGCCATCTGTTTGTCTCGAGAAATAATTGTTGATCACCGATTCTATCAGACTTGATAAAATAATACTCTTAGAGTTTAATGCCGGCTCATTCACATTATATCGACCAAATACTAAGATATTATTCATCAATTCGGTAAGGCGGTTTACCTCACTCTTAATTCTTGTTGCCAGCGTAGTTAATTTATCGGCGAGCTTTGTTTCAATAATCTGTGTATAACTTTCCAAAAGCTCTAAATTTGAATAAATTACGGTTAATGGCGTTCTAAATTGATGTGACGCCATCGCCACAAAATTCGTTTTTAATTCTACCAACTCCTTCTCACGATATTCGGCTTCTTTATAATCATTGATGTCAATGATACTTCCTGTAATGGTATAATTTTCGGAATTTTCAGTCGTTGTATTTCTTGCAATTACCTGTACCCACTTAATATTTCCATCTTTTTGTCTTAATCGCAGGTCAAAAATAGAAGCTTCACCCTTTAAATTATTAATCTTACTCAGACTATTTTGAGCAAATTCTACGTCATCTGTTAAAATATAATCAATGAATAAATGATTGAGCGATTCAGAATTTTCGAAACCAGAAATGTTTTTCCAGAAACTATTTAAAAAGGTAAATTCTTTCTTTTCATTAAGCCTAAAAACAGTTTCAGCAAGGTTATTAATCAGGTTGTCGTACTCATTTCGCTGATTTTCAATAGCTTCTTGCTGTTCCTTTAGTTTGGTGATGTCGAGATGCGAACCCACCATGTAAATTGCCTTACCATTTTCATCTCTTTGGGCAACACCGGTGTCTCTAATCCATATATAATTACCGTTTTTGTGCTTGATTCGGTATTCTGCTGTATAAAAATCTGATTTACCCGCTAAATATTCTTTAATGTTGGTAGTAACACGGGTATAGTCTTCAGGATGTAGTCGCGAATCCCAACTATCAAGGTCATGCTCAAATTCAAAATCCTCATAACCTAACATAGACATGTATAGTCCCGAAAATTCAATTTTTTCATTAACAATGTCATAATTCCATTGCCCTTGTTGCGATCCTAAAATGGTAAGATCGAAATGCTCCTTGGTCTTTAAGAATTTTTTCTCGGCTTGCTCACGCTGTAGACGGATACCAATGTTACGTGCGACAGAAAATAGAGCTTCTACTTCTTCTTGAAGCCATTCACGCTCAATCATGCAGTCATCATAACCAATCCAGCCCCAAAAATCGCCTTCGCAAAAAATTGGAGTGAAGAGAAAAGACTTTATATCCTGGGATGACATAATTTCTCTGAAAAAATCATTCTCCAAATCTTTAACCATTCCGTATAACGGTTGGTCGGAGATTAAAACATCATATAGCCCTGGAAAATTATCGTAGCTCAAGCCACTCAAATCAGGATTCCCAAATTGAACTACAACTCCCTCATTACACCATTCATGGGTATAATAAAGCTTTAAAATTCCATCAACATCTATTCGATTGGTAAAAATATAACATCGATCAACATTGGTGGAACTACCAAGAACATCTATTGCTTTTTGAAGTGAATCTTGAATGTGGATGTTTTCAAGTAGCGCACTATTTGCCCCCGAAATCCCTTTTAATAGTTTTAACATTAGCCAGGTATAGTCAAGCAAAAATAATTAAATATCGCTTTATAACAAGCCAAATATCAGATATATTAAATTAATTAATAGAATATTTTTAATTTTTAATTATTTAGTAAAAAATTTAGCTGTTGCAATATATTATTTCTTTATTTAAAACAATATAATTTTTATTATTAGTTAAAGTTGCTAAATCTTTCTCTAGTATATATTCCCGGTTGTGCATGATCTCCTTCTTGAAATATAAATTCAACTTCCTCAATTTCCTTAAATTCGGTAAGTGAAAATGTAGCTTCGGCTAGATATGCCATTGCACCTTCTGTTCCTGATTCTCTGGTTAAATAATTGGCATCTTCAATCTTTACAATAGCGCGTTTGCCTTCTTGTTTCATCCACTCTAGTTTTATTTGGGGATATTTAAGATTAATTGCATCCACCATATCACTTGGTGTGAGGTTAAACATGCTAGCTTCCGGATTTCTTTTGATTTCCATCATTTGGGTACTGTCGTTTAATTCGACATTCCATGGCACTACCAATGTTTTACCTAAATCGGAAAGGGCGGCCGATTCAGTAGCCATTTCTTCTTCGTTTAATTTAGAATTATCGCTCGTACAGGATGAAATTGCAATAATTACTATCCAAAATAAGAAAAGGACTCTTTTTTTCATGTTTAAGGTGTTGTATGTGCCACAGGAATTATTTTTCCATTAAAGAATTTATGTCCGTTTAAGGCAAAATCAGCCACATATTTTCCCATTTCAAAGGCCAATACTGGCGATTGATAATCGGGAAAGGCTTTTTCTAGCATTTCTGTTTGCGCAGAACCTAAAGCCAGGCAATTTACAGCAATCTGTCTTTCAGCAAACTCAATGGCTAAACATTCAGTCAGGGTATGCAGTGCTGCCTTGCTCGCCGAGTAGGCCGCTAATCCAGGAAATTTCACACTCCCCTGAAATCCACCCATGCTGCCAATATTTAAAATATGACTTTTAGGAGGCATCAATGGGGATAAATGTTGAATCATTTTTATGTGCCCCAGGAGATTATTTTGAAGCATTTCGGCAAAATCGAGCTGCGTACTTTGCATAAATGATTTATTAATCAATGATCCTGCATTATTTATTAAGACATCTACGCTGCCTAATCGTTCTTTTACATAGGGCATAAGCGCATTTTCATAATCATCATGTGCAATATCAAATTTGGCAGTGTAAAGCGTGCAATCCGGATTAATTGCAAGCGCAATTTCCTTTAGTTTTGCTAGCTTTTGTTCCGACCTAGCAAGGGCAATAATCTGGTTATTTTGATTGCTAATTAACTCGATTACAGCCTCAAATCCTACACCACTGCTCGCTCCAGTAATAATGATATTCATGTTAATTTATGTTTAATTCAGGTTTTGCACTATTGATTAGCTCAAAACCATTGTAAATAAGTTTGTTCAATTCTTCTTGATTAGAGGCTTTCATCTCTAAGTCAATCCGAATTTCTTTTGCAAGTGAAGTATTTAGTTTTCCCATCTCTAGAATTTCTAAAATTTCCATTCCGCATAGCCAATCTTCCCGATAATTTTGTTTTAAATTGGTCCAAATATCGTTTAATTTTTCAAATCCGCTTTGTGATTCTCTACAGTCTCGCACATCTTGAAACAATTTATGATAGTGTTTTGTTTTCTCATCATATTGCGTTATTTCCCTTGTTGAGTTCGCTTTTGGTACAATTTGTTCAAATGCTGCTTTATCTGCTGCACCGCAAAAAACCGA
>NZ_JBIIPN010000133.1:0-7076 GCF_044342615.1 Daejeonella sp.
AATTTAAATTAAAAATAAATCCAAATGAGAAAATATATACCTCAGGATATTAAAGCAAAAACCTTTTTTCCTTCTTTTTTTATTGCTTTACTGTTAATTATTGCTTCAAAACAAGTTAATGCGCAAACAGCCTTTACAGCTAATTGGCCTTTGAGCGCAGATTTAGTTGCTAATACCACAGGTAATGTTATTGCCCAAAACGCAACTAACCCAGTGTATGTAGCTGGTACTGGAGGTATTTTTGGATCTGCCACACCTCATACTTTTACTGCAAATGGATTGACTGGAACGGGTATTCAAGGTAAAGCTGCCTCAGCTGCTGACATTTTATACAATTCTGTTGGTGCAACTTCTCCAATTACTCCTTACATAGAGTTTACTGTAGGTCCAACAACTGGTAATACCATGACAGTTAATACTTTATCTTTTAACATTAGCACCCCAAATGTTACCACCTCAGGTCGGGTGATGACAGCTGGCTACTCGGTAGATGGTGGGGCTACTTTTACAGGTTTTACTCCATCTACAACAAGTAGTGGTGCAACAGCCAATACTGGACCTAATGCATCTTTGTTTTCTATTACTGCAGCTAATGTTTTTTCATTTTCATTACCTGCGAGTGTCAATGTTGCAAATGGTAGCTCCTTTAAAATTAGGATTTTGATTTGGAGAAATAATAGTTCGGGGAGCGCTGGTTCAGCTTTTACCATTAGTCCAATAAGTATTTCAGGAGTGACAACTGTTTCAAGTGGACCAATTGCTCCAACTATCGGCACTTTAACAGTAACAAGCCCTAAAGTAGTAGGAGATGCTCCCTTTACTTTAACAGACCCAGCGAGTAATAGTACAGATCCAAGCGCAACCTTCTCTTATATAAGTAGTAATCCTGCTGTTGCAACTATTAGTGGTAAAACTGTTACAATTATTGGTGCAGGAACTACAACCATTACCGCAACACAAGCTGCAGGCGGTGCATATGGATCTGGTTCTACTTCTGCAAATTTAGTAGTTCTTGATGCACCAGAAACTCCCGCTCCACAAACTCTTCCTTATACACAAGATTTTGGTAATTCTGCATTTAGCACTTTGCCAAGTGGATTTGTAGTTTGGCGTACAGCTAGTGTATTTACAAGTCAATCACAAGCAGAATCATCCTCGCCATATGCTAAGGGTAGTGTAACATCGAGGACTACAGCCTTAACAACCTCTTTAACTCCTTCAAATGCAGTTTATGGCTACGGAGTTCCTGATGCAAATTCTCTTACTAATGCTTCAGTTGGATTTTTAGTAAGATCTACTAATAGCCCTCAATTAGCTATGGCTATCAATACCATTGGCCAATCGGGTATTAATTTAAATTATGATGTCAGGGTAGAAAAGGTAGGGGATTCAGGCGGTGCAGTAGTTGCGCAGTATCGACTTGGTAATTCTGGTACTTGGACTACAATTTCTGGCTCCTTAACTAAAGTTGATGCTCTTGGTAGCTTAGCTGTTAATCTAACACTTCCCGCAGATTGCAACAATCAACCCAATGTTCAGATTAGGTGGGTAACATGGAATGCTTTGAGTTGTATTTTTGCTTTAGACAATATTGCCATTAGTGCCCAAGCTAGTGTAATTAATAGTCCACTTGCAAGTAATATTAGTCCAACATCTGCTATTTTAGGTGCCACTATTGCTCCTGAAGCTGGTTCAATTACTGAAAAAGGTACTGTTTATTCCTCAACAGCTGGGGTTTTAGCAACAGATAATAAATTAGTTGAGGGAAGTACAGCGCTAGGCACCTTTGGTCATGAACGTACTGCTTTAAATCCAGAAACTTTATATTATTTCAAAGGATATGGTGTAAGTTCATCCCAAACATTCCTTTCTACTGAGTCTAGTTTTAGAACACTTTCAGCACCTGCTTTGTCGGCAACTACTAATCATGCTGCAGTGGCTGTCGCTCAAGACAAAGTAGATGTTAGCTGGGCAGTGGCAAGTTTTCCTTCAACAGGGGCATCGGCTTCTGGCTACCTTTTATTGAGGGCCAATCATCCAGATGTTCCTTCTCTTACTAATGCAAATGGACTAGCTCCAGTAGCTGCATCAAATACAATAATTGTTAATGATGCACTTGCTAATACAGCCACTTCACTTCAAGTAAATGGTTTAAATGCAAACACTAAATATAATTTTTTACTTGTTCCTTATACTTGGGATGGCCTTAATTTAGGAACCCGTAATTATTATACTTCAAATTTAGTGGCTTTCAATGCTACTACCTTATCTGAACCGAGTTCTGTTGTTACTGCTGTTCCTACATTTATTACTCATAATTCCGTTTCAAGTGGTGGTACGAGTGTGAATAATGGCGGTGGTACGCTAAGTGCTAAGGGTGTGGTATGGAGCACGAGTGCAAACCCAACACTTACAGATAATAAGCTAGATGCAGGTACTCTTACTTCCGATTTTACTAGCCAAATAACAGGATTAAGTCCGCAAATACTTTATAATATAAGAGCTTATGCAACCAATAATGCAGGTACGCAATACGGTGCAAATTTAACCTTTAGAACATTATCCACACCTATTTTGGCTGCTACGACTAATAATACAGCGGTGGCAACTGCTCAAGATAAAGTTAATATCAGCTGGACAGCAGCAAGTTTTCCTGCCACAGGGGCAACAGCAAGTGGTTACCTTTTACTGAGGGCTAATCATCCAGATGTTCCTTCTCTTACCAATACAAATGGAGTAGCTCCAGTGGTGGCTGCTAATACTGTAATTGTGAGTGATGCGATTGCTAGCACGGCAGGTACTTTTCAAGTTAGCGGACTTAATTCTTATACTAGGTATAATTTCGTAATGGTTCCATATACTTGGGATGGGGTTAATTTAGAAACGCGTAATTATTATACTACAAATTTAATAGCATTTGATGCTTTAACCTTACCGGGTCCACCTTCTATATCTACAGTATCTCCAACAGCTATTACTCATAATTCTGTTTCAAGTGGTGCAAGTGATGTAAACAATGGCGGCGGAGTATTAAGTGCTAAAGGTGTGGTTTGGAGTACGAGTATAAATCCAACACTTGCAGATAATAAGCAAGATGCAGGAACAGTGACTTCCGATTTTACTAGCGAAATAACTGCTTTGAGTCCGCAAACGCTTTACAATATTAGAGCTTATGCTACTAATAGCAACGGAACAGCTTATGGTGAAAATGTCAATTTTAGGACGCGTTCTAGTCCTGCTTTATCTGCTACTAGCAATCATACTGCAGTGGCAATTGCTCAAGATAAAGTTGATATCAGTTGGACAAACGCAAGTTTCCCTGCAACGGGAGCTACCGTTTCTGGCTACCTTTTACTAAGGTCTAATCATCCAAATGTTCCTTCAATTACCAATTTGAATGGAGTAGCTCCGGCAGCGGCTGCTAATACAATTATAGTAAGTGATGCGATTTCTGGAACGGCAAATTCTTATCAGGTTAGCGGATTAGATTTTTATACCAGATATAATTTCGTACTGGTTCCATATACTTGGGATGGTGTTAACTTGGAAACGCGTAATTATTACACTACAAATTTAATAGCTTTTGATGAATTAACTTTTGCCAAGCCAAGTTCTGTTACAACCCTTAGTCCTACAAGCATTACCTATAATTCTGTTTCAAGTGGTGGTTCTGATGTAAAAAATGGCGGCGGAGTATTAAGTGCTAAAGGTGTGGTGTGGAGTACAAGTATAAATCCAACAACCGCCGATAATAAATTAGATGCAGGTACAGCCACTTCTGATTTTACTAGTGAAATTACAGGTTTGAATCCGCAAACGCTTTATAATATGAGGGCTTATGCTACCAATAATGCAGGCACGCAGTACGGCGAGAATAAAACCTTTAGAACACTCTCAAATCCTGTAACTGTACAGGCAAATAATTTTACGGCCTTATCAAATAATAGTTCTGGGACTAAAATTGATTTAAGTTGGACCGCAGCAAGCTTCCCAGCTACGGGAGCAAGTGTTAAGGGCTATGTAATTTTATATTCTGCTGAGAATAATGTACCTACATTTGCTAGTAAAAATGGAGAAGTTCCTACAGCAGGTGTCAATACTTTTATATTAAGTAGTTCTGTTTCGGGTACTGCTACTAGTTTTAACATTACCAATTTAGTTAATTCTCAATCTTATAATTATCTTTTGATTCCTTATACATGGGATGGAACAAATGCCAGTACTTATAATTATTTAACTACGGATGCTGCCAAAGCTACTTCAATTAAGCTACCAATACTGACAGCTGCTGGCCCAACTACTTTTTGTATAGGAAACAAGGTTACATTGAGTACAAATGTTGCTTCAGGTAATAGTTGGTTCAGAAATGGAATTGCAATTGCTGGGGCAAATGCGCAACAATATATTGCTTCAGAAAGTGGACTATATACAGCAAGAGTAAATTGGGGTACCGTAACAACAACATCTCAAGCTATTCAAGTAACTGTAAATCCATTACCAGTGCCTTCAGTAACTTCTACTGAAGGAACAAAAATTAGCAAGGGCTTCACTACGCAACTAAACGCATTTAATGGTGTAACGTATAAATGGTCGCCTAACATCTACCAGTGGATAGATAATCCAAATATTCCTAATCCAATAGTGAAGCCAGATGTAACTACAACATTTACGGTTACGGTGACTAATGCAAATGGTTGTGTTGCGACAGAAAGTATCACCATAGAAGTTGATAATGATTATAAAATTACACCTCAGACAATGATGACCCCAAATGGTGATGGAAAAAATGATTTGTGGATTATTAAAAACATAGAGTCTTATCCAGACAATGAGGTGAAGATATTGTACCCTTCTGGCAAAGAAATTTATCGCAAAAAAAGATATAATAACTCATTTGATGGAACCTTTAACGGTGATTACTTACCGACTGGCACCTATCTATATGTGATTTATCTGGGCGAAAGCAGGGGTACAACTCAAGGATATTTAACGATTTTAAGATAATTACACGATTATGAATGCATACTCATTTAATTTTTATTTTGCCACTAGGTTAAGTCTGTTAGTTGCAATAATATTGGTTTCTCAGTTGTCTTATGGGCAATTGAGGCCTATTTATGCTCAATATTTTCAAAATCCATATTTCGTAAATCCTGCCTTTGCAGGTGAAGCCAAGGGTTTAGATTTAAATATGGTTTATAGTGTGAACGCAAATAATGCTCAGGGAGGCGCTTCCGTTCGTTCTGATTTTCAAGCAGTTTCAGCAAGCGTAAAAGCTGGCAAATCAGGTTTTGGTATTATTTTTCAAAATGATAGAGCTGGTTTACTATCCTCCAAACAGATTAAATTCACTTATGCTTATCATGTACAACTGAATGAGAAAAGTAATTTACGCTTTGGGCTTTCTCCGGGTTTCAGTAATATTAGAGTTGATATCGAATCGGCAATGATTACTGATCTGGATGATCCATTTCCAATGGAATTCAATAATAGAAAATCAAACTTTGATGTGGATTTTGGTACAGCATTAACATCTGAACGTTTTACCCTACAAGTTGCATTACCTAACTTAAATCAACTAATTGGTGACTCAGAAAATGAAGGTTTCAATCAATTGGCGTATTTGGCAGCTAATTACCGCATAAAACTAAGTAGTCAAGATAATGGACTGAATCTTCAGCCAATGATTGCTTACACTAAAATACAGAATACCAAAAGCAGGGTTGATATCGGCGCCAAAATTAATCTAGTTGATGACGCTGTTGGCTTCCTTGGCCTCTACCATAGCGACAAAAGTTTTTCAACGGGATTAAATGTAAACCTTAAACAAGGCTTTATTCTTCAAGCGATTTATCATTCTTCAAGTGCTGTTTTTGAACGAGTTCAACGTGATGCAATTGAATTTGGCCTTAAAACCAATCTGTCGAAAAAGTAGGAATAAAAATGCAATCGTTTTCGTAAATATTTAGAGCTATTGCTTCTATATCATCTACAATTTGTTTGCATATTTAACCTGTATTGGATGTTTTTGTAAAATTCAACAATTTTCAAATTGTTAAATAGAGCCCTCATGAATAGTTATTCCCTCACACGTTTTTTTGCGCTTTTAACTTGTCTATTATTAGTTACTAATTTTTTATTGGCTAATAATCAAGCAGATTCAACCAATGTTTTGGCAAAAGTGCGTTCAAAGCAGGGAGATAAAATTAGCTTTAGTGAGTGGCGTAGTTTTCCAACGAGGACAGTGGCTGGCTTGTCAAGTAAATTAAGCAATCAGAAATCCATGACTAATAAGTATGGAAGTCAGCAAAACATCAAAACAAAAAGTACGGGTTTCTTTCGGACTGAAAAAATAAATGGAAAGTGGTGGAGTATTGATCCTGAGGGTTTTGCGGGATTGCATGTCGCTGTAAACAGCATTACTCAAGGAAAGTCTGACAGAAATATAAAAGGTTTCAATGCTCAATTTGGCAATGATTTTAATTGGATAAAAACTACGTTAGACACCTTGTCGGCGCAGGGATTTAATGGTTCTGGGTCTTGGTCTAATACTGACGCTATACTTGCCTACAATAAAAGTTCAAAAAAGCCTATTGCCTATTCTGTTATGTTAAATATGATGAGTGAATATGGGAATAAGCGAGGGGGCACCTATCAACAAGCAGGGCATAAAGGCTATCCTAAAAATGCAATATTTGTTTTTGACCCAGAATTTGAGGTTTTCTGCGATAAACTGGCACAGAAAATTGTCAAGTATCGTGATGATCAAAACTTATATGGGTATTTTACTGATAATGAATTACCTTTTAGCCTTAAAAATTTAGATTCTTACTTAAGCCTTCCTTCCAAAGACCATGGTCATCAGGCAGCAAAAAAGTGGTTAAGTTCCCGAAATATTGAAATTCAAAATATTACTGATCAAGATCGTGCAGATTTTCTTGGTTTTGTTGCCGATAAGTATTTTTCTATTGTCAGTGCTAGTATCAAGAGGTATGATCCTAACCACATGATTTTAGGGAGTCGTTTTTATTAAGTAGAGAATAAAGTACGACAAATTATTGATGCAGCAGGCAACT
>NZ_JBIIPN010000032.1:0-22891 GCF_044342615.1 Daejeonella sp.
TAATATCTAATTTATTAGTAAAAATAATGTGAGAAATCACCTGATCTTCCCAGCCAAAACTCGTTGAAAATATAATTTCCCCTGGAAAACGTTCTACCAATGCTTGAAGCGATTTTTCGATGCTTAGACCCGCTATTTCTGCTAGTATTTCGACCGATTTATCCATTTTTTTAATTGATTGATTGATTAAGTGCATTCGTTAAATCATTCAAAATATCATCAATATCCTCTAAACCGACAGAAATACGTATACTCCCAGGATAAATTCCTATTTGAGCGCGCTCAGCATCACTTAATTTAGAATGAGTTGTGGATGCGGGATGAGTAACAATCGAACGGGTATCCCCTAAGTTTGGTGATAAACAGATCATTTGAAGTGCATCCATAAATCGCTTTGCACGATCAAAACCGCCTTTTACAATGAACGTGACAATTCCACCACCTTGCTTCATCTGGCGTTTTGCCAATTCATATTGTGGATGTGAAGGCAAGAAAGGATAACGAACAATTTCCACTTCGGGATGTTGCTCAAGCGTTTCGGCCACTTTTAATGCATTTGAACAATGTCTATCCATACGTACAGAAAGTGTCTCAAGACTTTTGGAGATGGTCCATGCGTTAAAAGCCGACATTGCGGGGCCTGTATGGCGGATGAAAAACATAAGTTCCTTCATCAAATCCTTGCGACCAACCACCACTCCACCTAGTACTCTACCTTGTCCGTCCATGTATTTTGTAGCCGAGTGACTCACCAAATCGGCACCAAAATGAATAGGTTTTTGTAAATATGGTGTGGCAAAGCAATTATCGACGTTCAGAATGAAGTTGTGCTTTTTCTTTAGCTGTCCAAGCCATTCTAAATCTACCAGCTCCAAACCAGGATTTGATGGTGTTTCTAGGAAAACCATTTTCGTTTCAGGACGTAATGCAGCTTCAAACTCTTCTGGTTTAGATGCATCTACGTAAGTGGTTGTAATTCCCCAACGAGGCAATAAAGCTGTAAAAAGTTGATGAGTAGAACCGAAAATAGAACGAAAAGCCACAATATGATCACCACTGCGTAATAGTCCGGCAATGGAGGCAAAAACTGCTGCCATTCCCGAAGAAAAAGCTAAACCTGCTTCAGCACCTTCAAAATCACGCACTTTTTCAATAAATTCAGTTGTATTTGGATTAGAATAACGAGAATAAATATTTCCCTCAATTTCATCAGCAAACATTGCTCTTCCATGCTCTGCATCATCAAATACAAAGCTTGAGGTTAGATATAAAGGCACAGAATGTTCTCTATTGGTAGAGCGAGCTGCTTGAGTACGAATTAATTTGGATTGTTCTTTCATTTTTATTGAGGATTTTGAGCTAATTAAATAAAATTATCGCAATTAAGTCTAAAATCTTGAATATTGTTATTTCAGCTTCTTTTTTCAACAGCATAAATATTAAGAATCGATAGTCCTACATTTTTATTAATAAAAAGCGAACTAATATTGATGGAATATTAAAATCAATTGCAAAAATAGAATAATGTATATAGATTTAGTAGACTTTATTTCAAAAAAAATTTACACCTTTAAACTATCAATTAAGTGGCCTTCACGGCGGATTACATCAGCAATGCTAGTCTCACTTAAAATTTTTAAAGTGGCATTTCTAACTTCCAAAAACACATCGCGAACGCCACATGTTGCTTCATTTGAGCATTCTTCACAGCGCTGATAAAAATTGAGACTCACACAAGGAAGAAGTGCTACGGGGCCACCGGTAAGGCGTAAAACTTGAACAACAAAAATCTCTGCAGGATCCTTTACTAGCCCGTAGCCACCTCCAGCCCCTTTTTTACTAAAAAGCAGACCCGCATTCCTCAGGTCCAATAATATTTGTTCTAGAAATTTTTTAGGAATATGTTCTTCCGAAGCAATTTTTTGGATCTGCATGGGTGCTTCACCAAAATTTTTACCCAAGATTACAAGGGCTTTTATTGCATATCGCGTCTTTTTTGAAAGCATATTCTATTTAAGATAGTTATTAAAACAAATTAACGGAAATTCTTTTTATAAATTATTGAAACTATTTATCAGTAATTGTCTCATTAAAAAAATCAGCTATATTTAATCAAAACAAAAACATGAATAAAATTCTACTTACCCTCCTTGTAATTTGCTTCAATAGCAACATTTTCGCACAAAATTTGAGTCCCAAGCAGGATAAAATAATTTATTATGGGAAAGAGCATTTTATAATTGAAGGAAGTGGTATCCCTGAAAATGAAAAGGAAAGTCCCTATGATAGGCTCCCAATTACATCTAAAGATAAAGTAAGAAAAGCGGTTTGGGATCTCTCTAAAAACTCGGCGGGAATTACGATTAGATTTTTTTCTAACTCAAGCCAGATAAAGATTAAATGGGATCTTTTAAATGATACCCGAATGAACCATATGGCCGAAACAGGCATCAAAGGAGTTGATTTATACACACGTGTAAATGGAGAATGGAAATATGTGAATACAGGCAAGCCAACTGGGAAGAATAATGAGGCTGGTCTGGTAAGCACCCTTTCGAAAGAAAATCGTGAGTTTAAAGTCTGGCTGCCTCTTTACGATGGGGTGACTAAATTGGAGATTGGAATTGACAGTCTGGCGAGCATTGAAAAGCCTATGGCTAGCAATAAATTGCCCATTGTTTTTTATGGAACAAGCATCACTCAAGGTGGATGTGCATCTCGCACAGGAATGGCTTATACGACTATAATTTCAAGAAAAATGGATGTAGATTGTATCAATTTAGGTTTTAGCGGGAATGGGAAAATGGAAGATGCTGTGGTAGATGTGATTGGCGGCATCAAAGCCTCATATTATGTGATTGACTGTCTGCCAAACATGACTGTTGCTGAAGTTTACGAGCGTGTTGCACCACTTGCAAACAGTTTGAGAGCTCGGAATGTAAATACACCCATTGTATTTGTTGAGAACATTGAATATTCTAAAATCTTTTATGAAGAAGCCACAAGAAAATTAATTCAAGATAAAAATAACGCTTTAAAAGCAGAATTTGAGAAACTAGAAAAATCAGGCATGCAAAACATACACTACATCACTGCTAAAAATGCTATTGGCGAGGATAATGAAGCTACTGTTGATGGTGTACACCTAACAGATTTAGGTTATATGCGCATGGCAGATCACTTAATAAAAGAATTCAACAAAAAGAATATACGAATAAAAACTGAATAAAACAAGAAAAAAGCGATTTATTCACCCTTAGTTTATTCAAATCGTTCTTTCAGGAAGCTTCCTGTAAAGGAGTTTTCTGCTTTGATTAAATCTTCGGGTAGGCCTTCAAAAACTACATTACCTCCATTATTTCCGCCTCCGGGACCGATATCGATGATCCAATCGGCACATTTGATTACATCCATATTGTGTTCAATCACGATGATGGTATTTCCTTGTTCTATGAGGGCATCAAAAGATTTAAGTAATTTCTTGATATCATGAAAATGGAGACCAGTAGTTGGCTCATCAAAAATAAAGAGAGTTTTGCTGCTATTATTGCCCTTTACGAGGAATGAAGCAAGTTTTATACGTTGAGCTTCACCGCCCGAAAGTGTGTTAGACGATTGCCCCAAATGAACATAACCTAAGCCCACATCAGCAAGAGGCTTTATTTTTGCGACAATTTTGGCTTCCGAATGAAAAAACTCGAGTGCCTCATCGATGGTCATATCAAGCACATCAAATACGTTCTTGTCCTTATAAGTTACATCCAGCACATGCTGTTTGAAGCGTTTTCCATCACATGCTTCACAAGGAAGGTAGATATCCGCCATAAACTGCATTTCAATTTTCACTTCACCTTCACCCTGACAAACATCACATCTTCCACCCTCCACATTGAAAGAAAATGCCGAAGGCTTTAATCCCGATGCTTTTGCTGCCCCTTGAGAAGCAAATAAATTCCGGATTTCATCCCAGGCTTTTACATAGGTTACCGGATTAGAGCGTGAAGAACGACCAATCGGATTTTGATCTACAATTTCTACCTGTTCAATTTTATTAAAATCGCCATCAATAGAATCGTAAGCCCCTGTTTGCTCTCCCGAATAATTGCCAATTGCTTTTTGTATAGCAGGTTGCAAAATACGTTTTACCAAGGAGGTCTTACCCGAACCAGAAACCCCCGAAACTACGGTCAATACATTAAGAGGAAACTTAACATCCACATGTTGAAGGTTATTTTCCCTTGCACCCTTAATTTCAATAAAATCGCTCCATTTTCTACGAGTTGGTGGGATAGCGATAGATTGTTTTCCACTTAAATATTGGCCGGTAAGGCTTTCTTCAGATTTTAATATCTCGGAGAAAGTCCCCGTAAAAATTAAATTACCACCGTGAGTACCCGCTTCGGGACCGATATCAATAATATGATCAGCAGCTTTCATGATTTCTTCCTCATGTTCAACCACTAAAACGGTATTTCCAACATCACGAAGCGACATCAATACTTCTATTAATCGCTGGGTATCTCTAGGATGAAGTCCGATACTAGGCTCATCAAGCACATAAACCGATCCTACAAGAGAACTACCTAATGAAGTCGCTAAATTTATACGTTGCGATTCACCTCCAGAAAGCGTATTTGACAACCTGTTGAGGGTTAAATAGCTCAATCCCACATCATTTAAGAATTTGATGCGGTTTGTAATTTCCATAAGCAAGCGCTTAGAGATTTTTAATTTTAGAGGATCAAGCTCTAGATTTGAGAAAAAATCTAATGCTTTATCAAGTGGCATAAGCACAATATCTGTGATCGAATGATCAGCAATTTTGACGTTAGAGGCATCCTGTCGGAGTCGGCTACCAAGGCATTCAGGGCAATTCGTTTTACCACGATATCTGGAAAGCATCACTCTGTACTGTATTTTATACGTTTGAGCTTCTAGCTCCTTAAAAAAATCATCTAATCCACTAAAATATTGATTACCGGTCCACAGTAGCTGTTTCTGCTCTGCTGTAAGCTGATTGTATGAGCGATGGATAGGAAAATCAAATTTAAGTGCATTTTTCACGAGACGATTAAGCCATTCGCCCATTTTTTCGCCCCTCCAAGGAGCGATGGCGCCATCAAAAACAGATTTACTTTTATCAGGAACCACAAGATCCTCATCGATACCCACAATTCGGCCATAGCCTTCACATCGCTTACAAGCACCAAAAGGGTTGTTAAAACTGAAGAAATTGGGAGAAGGTTCTTCAAACCGGATGCCATCAAGTTCAAAACGATCGCAAAAAACATGCTTTTGACCGTTTACATCGAGATAACAATCACCACGACCTTCAAAAAAAGCCGTTTGGATGGAATCAGCTGTACGACTTAAGGTTTCCTCATCATCAGCAACAGAAACGCGATCAATTACAATTTGAATGGCAACGTCATTGCCTGATTTAATATTTCCGGTCGACTGATCATCCAGGATATCCTCAATTTTGGATAGTTTATCGTTAATTAAAACACGAGTAAAGCCTTTTTGAAGCAAAACTGCAAGCTCCTCTTTGAGAGAGCGGTCGTTATGAGGATGTAAAGGGCATGACACCGTTACAGAAGTCCCCTCCTCAAGTGTAGAAATAAAATTGATTACATCGGTAACGGTATCTTTTTTAACCTCTCTACCCGAAATTGGCGAAATAGTTGTTCCGATGCGGGAAAATAGCAATTTTAAGTAATCGTAAATCTCGGTGGAAGTACCAACTGTTGAACGAGGATTGCTTGTAATTACCTTCTGCTCAATGGCAATAGCGGGAGCAATACCCTTAATATAATCCACATCAGGCTTATTCATACGGCCCATAAACTGGCGGGCATAAGATGATAAACTTTCTACATAGCGCCTCTGTCCTTCTGCATAAAGCGTATCAAAGGCTAAAGACGATTTTCCAGAACCAGACATGCCAGTAATGACAACCAGTTTATTTTTAGGAATTGCGACATCAATATTCTTTAAATTATGAACCCTCGCACCTTTTATAATAATATGTTTTTTAGGATCTTTTTCCGCTTCTTTATTCATTGTAGAACTTAACACTGCTTTTAACACGTATATATTGGTAAACCCGATATTTCGAATTGCAAAAATACGGCTATAAGTGCTTAAATTAGAATGATTTCAATTATTATTTGATTTTGGCAAAATTTTTGCTTGAATTAAGTATTACAATTTTCATTTTATAATTAAAGGAGGAATTCTATCGAATAAACTATACTCAAACAGATTTCATTATTTATATCAATAAGAATTAATTATGAGTACTACTGATATTCGTACGATAAGTGACCAAGATTTGGTACAGCAATATATTAATGGACATGAAGCGGGTCTGGAGGAACTCATTCGTAGACATAAATCCAAAATATACACCTCTATTTATCATTTAGTAAAGGATTCCGATTTAGCAGAGGATATTTTCCAAGATGCTTTTATAAAGGTTATCAATACACTTAAAACTTCAAAATACAATGAAGAGGGTAAATTTCTACCGTGGGTGATACGTATTTCGCATAATCTTGTAATAGATCACTTCAGAAAGGAAAAGCGCAAGCCGATGGTAGCCAATGTGGAGGGTTTCGATATTTTTGATGTTATAAAAGTTTATGATGAAAACGCAGAGGACAAAATTATCCGCGAGCAAAACCACAAGGATTTAAGAACTTTGATTCATTTACTCCCATCAGAACAAAAGGAAGTCCTAATTATGCGTCATTTTGGGGAATTAAGTTTCAAAGAAATTTCGGATATCACGGGTGTAAGTATCAATACAGCTTTGGGCAGAATGCGCTATGCTTTAAATAATTTACGGAAAATGATGCAAACAAAGGAATTGGCATTAAAGAATATTTAAAAAATATATTTTCTATGTAAAACATTCCTATCTTAAATGCGTTTTAATTAAAAATGAGATTGCGTATGATAGAAATAACTACTCCAAAAACGAATGCTATACAAGAGACAAAATCAGAAATTGATCCTAATTTAGAGGAGCTTAATACTGAGGATCAGTCTTTTTATTCATCCATTGTGCCCGATTTAAATGCGCTGCTTGAGGATCCTAATCCAGAAATTATAAATAAAATAGTAAATTACTCTAAATCAGTATAAATTTAGAAAGACCAAATAAAAATTTGGTCTTTTTTGTGAGCATGATTAAGGTAATGAGGACTATATTTGTATTGTGTTAAGAAAAGACAGATATAAAGCCTTTGTTGAATATTTCTCTTCCCATCAACCGGAAGCTGAGACCGAATTACATTATGAAAACCCCTATCAGTTATTGGTAGCTGTAATATTATCAGCTCAGTGTACCGATAAAAGAATCAATCAGGTTACCCCAAAACTATTTGAGCGATTTCCAACACCCGAGAGTCTGGCACAATCCAATTCTGAAGAAGTCTTTGGATATATTCGTAGTGTTAGTTACCCTAACAATAAGGCAAAGCATTTGGTTGGGATGGCCGAAAAACTGGTACATAATTTTGGCAGTGAAGTACCCTCATCAATTGAAGACCTTCAAACTTTACCAGGCGTAGGCCGAAAAACAGCCAATGTAATTGCATCGGTGGTGTTTAGTGCGCCAGCTATGGCTGTTGATACCCATGTATTTAGAGTATCTAATCGCATCGGACTAACAAGAAATGCAAAAACACCGCTAGCTGTTGAAAAACAATTAGTAGAATTCCTCCCCAAAGAAAAAATACACATTGCACATCACTGGTTAATATTACATGGCAGGTATACCTGCTTAGCTAGAAGCCCCAAGTGCACAATATGCCCATTATCAAGTATTTGCAAATATTTTGCCCAAAGTCAGACAGAGGGTGCATTAAAAAAAGCGGAGGCCTTAGAATTAAAAAAGAAGCGCGAATTAAAAAAGAAGCAAGCCGCGAAGAAGACGGGCAGTATTTTGAAGAAAATGGCTGCAAAAAGAAAAAAACAAGAATAAAATAATCAATTAATCAATATATTGAAAACCGTTTACTAAAAATATTCACACATTTTGATAAAATTTTTAGCATTTATAAAATAAATTTTTATTTTTGAGGACGATAAACTAAAAAAATGAGCAACGCAGATAAATTAAAAGCTTTACAGCTTACGCTGGATAAACTTGAAAAATCATACGGAAAAGGCACCGTTATGAAATTAGGCGATAATGCAGTGGAGGCGATTGAGTCTATTTCAACCGGTTCCATAAGTCTTGATATTGCATTGGGTATTGGCGGACTACCAAAGGGTCGTGTTATTGAAATTTACGGTCCGGAATCTTCTGGTAAAACTACACTTGCCATCCATGCGATAGCTGAAGCACAGAAAAAAGGTGGTATTGCAGCATTTATTGATGCGGAACATGCTTTTGATAAGTTTTATGCTAGTAAACTGGGTGTTGATATTGAAAACTTATTGATTTCACAACCAGATAATGGTGAGCAGGCATTAGAAATTGCAGATAATTTGATACGTTCAGGTGCTATTGACATCATCGTAATCGACTCTGTTGCTGCTTTAGTGCCAAAAGCTGAGATTGAGGGTGAGATGGGTGATTCAAAAATGGGTTTACATGCTCGTTTAATGTCGCAAGCTTTACGTAAATTAACGGGAACTATTTCAAAAACAGGATGTTGCTGTATTTTCATCAACCAGTTACGTGATAAGATTGGTGTGATGTTTGGCAGCCCTGAAACTACAACAGGTGGTAATGCACTTAAATTTTATGCTTCTGTGCGTTTAGATATACGTCGTATTTCACAAATTAAAGATACTGATGAGGTTTCTGGAAACAGAGCGAAGGTAAAAGTTGTGAAAAATAAATTGGCGCCACCTTTCCGAATTGCTGAGTTTGACATTATGTTCGGACAAGGGATTTCGAAGGCGGGTGAGATTATTGACCTAGGTGTTGACTTTGAAATTATTAAAAAAGCTGGCTCATGGTTTAGCTATGGCGAAACAAAATTAGGTCAGGGGCGTGATGCAGTAAAGCAATTATTGCTCGATAACCCAGATTTAATGGATGAGCTTGAAGCTAAAATCAAGGACACTGTGACAGCTGATAAGCTTGAAGAAAAAGAATAATCTTTGAAAATTTAAAAGTAATTTTTTAAATATTTTTACAAAGCCCGCATTAATAATGCGGGCTTTTTTTATGCAAAAAGGTAAAAGCTTAATTTACTTTCAGCTGTTTATGGAGCCAACTTTCCATATTTTCACGCTGCTCAGGGTAAAGCCAATGACCAGTTTCCTGAGCTATGAACAGTATTTTTGGCGCTGAAATAACGTTGTAAGCGGCATGCATGGATGTAGGCGGACAAGTTTCATCGTTAAAACCCCAACTATACATTCCTGGCACTTTCAACAATTTGGCAAAATTTACCACATCATAATAGGTGCTAGTTTTAATCTTATCTGTTGTACTAGTAAGCGTAGCATTTCCCTTATTAAATAAATGCGGCCAACCACCAGCGCGACCGATCATAAAACCAGTCAAATCACTCAAGGCTGGATAATAAGCGCCTAAAAACTTAACCCGCGAGTCAAGAGCAGCGGTAATAATAGACAATGCACCACCCTGACTGCCACCTGTTACCCCCAAAGTAGAACCGTCGTACTGTGCAAGAGAAGTTAGGAAATCGTTGGCGCGAATGCAGCCCATATAAACCCTTTTATAGTAATAACGATCACGGTCATCGAGATTAGAGGATTGATATCCAGACAATGCGCCGGCAGCGAGATTAGCATAAACGTTAGGATCCATCGTTACTGGCACACCATGGATACCAATTTCTAAGGTGATTACCCCTTTCTCGGCAGTAGCAACATCCCCATTATAAGGTCTTACACCAGCCCCTGGGACTCTAAGCAATGCTGGATATTTCCCTTCCTTTTTAGGAACACACAAAATTCCGTAGATTCTGCTCCCTAGGCGAAAATTTTGAAAACTAACATGATAAACATTCACTTTTTCTGTGGAGCGTTCAGGCAATAAGGTCATACGTGAATCCATAGGAATTTTCGCCAATTCAGCTTTAGAATCATCCCAAAATTGTGTAAAATCTGAAGGAACAGTTTCCGCTGCAGGTTTAATTTTATCAGGGTTATAAGCAACAGTAGCCAAACCTCTATAGGTTTTACCATTAACTTCGGCGGATACAGTACAACGATAAAAACCTGGAGTGTTCATGGTGCCTCCCATGATGGTATGTTGACCATCCTCCAATTCAAGAGCAGCAGTCACTTCACTAGCCATTCTTTCAGGTCCCAGTTCATATTTCACTTTCACGTTTTTCAGGGGATTCCCGTACTGAAGGACTGAAACTTTAAATTTGACTTTTTCACCAATATTATATTGCCAATTTGGATGATCTGGAGCAATAATAAGCTTTACATTTTGCTCAACAGGCTGAGTATAAGCTTGCAAGGAACAAATAATAACCAAGAAGACAAGAACTGAAGATTTGATTTTTTCCATTTAATGAAAGGTTTTACAAGAAAAAGGAAAGCAAATGACAATTAAGCGCTTACCAATTTCTGTAGTTTGAAAATTATTAAATGTTAAATTCGGCAATAAAGGACTTTAAAGCAAATTTATTTTAGAGCACAAAAAAATGAGCTAGATTAATTCTAAGAAAAGACAGGGTATACTATTTACCCTTAGTCATGAAGTACATGAACCAAACGCCCACAATTACAATAAAAGCGAGAACATAGAGCCCTATTTTACCTTTGCGTTTATCTTGACGCATTACCCAAATTAATAAACCTGTTAAAGGAATTAAAAAAACTAAATAGAAAATAAGACTTACTGCGCTCATAATATGTATTTGTAAAGCTTCTTTTTATAATTTTAGAGAAGCATAAAAAAAATTAAAACTTCATTCGGGCCATTGGAGCCACATCTTGTCCAACAAAATCCTTGTTTAGAAATTTATAGTATCCTGCAATTGCAATCATTGCAGCATTATCGGTACAATATTCAAATTTAGGGATAAAAACATTCCAATTTAACTCTACTGCTACTTGATTGAGTGCAGCTCTAAGTCCAGAATTTGCCGAAACCCCACCTGCAATAGCGATATTATTAATATCAAATTGAGTTGCTGCTTTTTTTAATTTATTAAGCAATATGGAGATAATACGTTCTTGAACAGATGCACACACATCTGCTAGATTATTTTGCAAGAAATCTGGATCATCTTTTACCCTATCTCTTACGAAATACATGATAGAAGTTTTTAAGCCGCTAAAACTAAAATCAAGTCCGGGAATCTGTGGCTCAGGGAATTGGAAAGCAAATTTATTGCCCTCTTTAGCATACTTATCAATTAATGGTCCGCCAGGATAAGGCAAGCCAAGCAATTTAGCTGTTTTATCAAAAGCTTCGCCAGCAGCATCATCTGTTGTTTGACCCACAACCTCCATATCAAAATAATCCCTCACCAAAACAATTTGTGTATGCCCACCAGAAACAGTTAAACAAATAAATGGGAATGATGGCATATTATCAATAAAATGAGCTAAAATATGCGCCTGCATATGATTTACCTCAATAAGTGGCAGATTATTTGCTAAGGCAAAGGCTTTGGCGAATGATGTTCCTACAATTAAGGAGCCTAATAATCCTGGTCCGCGAGTAAAAGCAACCGCATCAATGTCATTTTTGTGTATTTTTGCATCAGCAATTGCCTGATGAACGGCAGGAATTATGTTTTGTTGATGAACCCTTGAGGCCAATTCGGGAATTACACCACCATATTTTTGATGGATAGCCTGATTAGCGATAATATTAGAGCAGATTTTACCATCAATACAGATGGATGCAGAAGTATCGTCACAAGAAGACTCAATGCCTAGGATAATTGCCAAAATTTTAAATTAAGATTGTTAAAAATTATTTAAATACAAATTTATCAAAAAAGGACTAAAAATAGCATTTTGGGTGATGACAACATTTTTATTGTTGCTCATTGGCCTGTTTATTTCTCTACAATTTAAGCCTGTACAAACATATCTGGCAAAAAAAGCAGCTGAAAAGCTTTCTCGCGACTGGCAAACCCAGGTTTATGTAGGAGCTTTACACGTTAAATCGTTTAAAACTGTTGAGCTAGATTCACTATTTGTAGAAGATTTGGCGAAAGATACCCTACTTTTCTCACCAAAGTTTAAGCTTGAGCTAAATTATATACCATTCGACCTTAAAAAAATCTCTGTCAAATCGGTGAGAATGGATAATGGGAAGTTCTATTTAAAACAGTTTAAAGACGGGAGTACGAATCTTACATTTATTATAAACTATTTTAAACCAGCAAAAAAAGAGAAAAAGAAGAAAGCAATAACCCTTGATTTGGCTTTAGACAAGGTTGTTTTGAACAATATTTCCTTTAAATACAAGAATTACAATAATTTAAAAACTATAAATGGTGTAAACTTTGATGATATCTATCTAAGTAATTTTAGCACAATCATCACTAACCTTGATACCAAAAATCACCTCGCTAAAATGAGTGTGAAAAACATGACTTTCAGAGAAAAAAGTGGTTTTTATTTAAAAAATCTGACAAGTAATGCAACAATAGACACCAATCAAATGGAATTCAAGGATCTAATTCTTGAAACCGAAAACAGTAAAATAAGCGATTATTTCTTGATGAAATATTCGAGTTTTAAGGACTTCAATAAGTTCAACAGCAGGGTGTTCATGGAGTCAAATTTCAAGAGTTCGAGGTTAAATAGTTCGGACGTTGCATTTTTCTCACCTAATTTGGCAAAATCTACTGTTCTACTTCTATTCAATGGAAAAATTTCTGGATATGTAAATAATTTGAAAGCAAAAGACTTAATAATTCAAAGCGGACAAGCAACTTATGTAAAAGGAGATTTTTCGATAAAAGGTCTGCCAAAGATTAAGGAAACTTTAATGGATTTGAATTTTGAGCAAATATCTACCAATAAAAAAGACCTTGATTTCATCATTTCCAGAGCAACGGGAAACAAAAAATCGCTCATACCTGAATTTACCAATAAACTAGGAACCATTAACTATAAAGGTCGTTTTACAGGATTTATCAATGATTTTATATCCTATGGAGAATTTAAGACAAAAGCTGGGCGGTTAGCTAGTGATATAAACATGAAATTTGGGGAAGATAATGTTCCAAGCTATGAAGGAACATTGAAAGCCATTGATTTTAACTTGGGCGAATTAGCAGGTTTAACAAAATTAGGAAGAACAAGTTTTAGCGCCAAAATAAATGGTAAAGGATTCAAAATCAATACCTTGCAAGAAAAAATACAAAGCAAAGTTCAATATTTCGAGTATAATAATTACCGATACAGCAATATTGATTTGGATGGAAAATTTATCAATAAAATTTTTACGGGTCTAGTAAAAGTAAAAGACAGTAATATAGATCTGGATTTCAATGGGCAAATAGACTTAAATCCTAAAAACCCGATATACAATTTCACTGCTTTAATTGGGGCTGCAAACCTTCAAAAATTAAATTTTACGAAGGATACCATCCAGTTAGATGCTGAGTTGGTTACGAATTTTTCTGGGACTAATTTAGACAATATTGAGGGTTTTGTTTCGGCGAACAGAATTCAAATCAGTAATCCAATAAATTCATTTATAGTTGATTCAATAAATTTAAGAGCACAAGGCACCGGCACAAACCGTTCATTAAGCATTGGTTCAGACATTTTAGATGCGAGCATTAAAGGTCAGTACGACTTAAAAACATTTCCTTCATACTTTAAATCGGTAATAAGCAAGTATATTCCTGCATCGGGATTAAACTTTATTAAACCAGGTATACAAGATTTCACTTTTAGCTTGAATATTAAGTATTTCGACCCTATAAGCATGCTTTTCATTCCGGATTTAAAAATCCCGGAGCAGGCAAGTTTTACAGGAAAGTTTGTCTCAAGTAAAAATATTGCAACATTAAATGGATACGTTAAGCTAATCCAATTCAAAAAAATAAAGATCAATGATTTAATTATCGATGAGGGTATAACAGACGAAGCACTAAACCTATTTATCAGCTCCGAACGGATTGACATTACTGATAGTTTATACATCAAGAATGTGAACATTGCTAATATTCTAAGAAATGACAGTTTGAACCTAAACGTAAAACTATCCGATAAAAATGCGATTAACCAACTGGATTTGAACTCATTAGTGGAGTTTAAAGCGGAGGGTGAAGAAAGAATTAAGCTAAGTATTTTACCATCCGATATTTTGATTAACAGCGAAATTTGGAAGATTCAAGAAAAGGTAAGTTTCAGCTTTGATGAAGGTAGAGGGAAGGATGAAGACTTCAATTTATTCCGTCGGACAAAAATTACGGGATTTGAGTTGTTTAAAGACAATCAAATGCTAACCATAGACGGAATAGTTTCGGAGAATCCTGATGATGAGCTATTTATAGGATTTAATAAATTTAAGCTCGCTTCTATAAATCCATTAAGTAAACCATTAGGTATTACTTTGGGAGGTATTTTGAATGGGAAAGCAACCTTATCTTCACTAAAATCGACACCAAAACTAGAAGCAGGAATAAGAATAGATAGCCTTAATTACAATAATTTAGCGGTAGGCGATCTAAATATGACTGCTGGTGTAGATAATTCCACAAATCTGATAAATGTTAAAGTGGATATTATTGATAAGGGCAGAAAAAATCTAGAAATAGATGGGACTTATAATGCCAGCCCTGATCAAAACAATCTGGACATGAAGTTAATGATGAATAATAATGAAGTTGTTATTTTTCAACCTTTATTAAAGCACTTAATATCTAACATGAAAGGACAAGTATCTGCGGATTTAAGAGTTACCGGCAAACTTAATAATCCGCAAATAAATGGTAGCCTCTCACTGATTAATGCGGGAATGACGGTTAATTACCTGAAAACGCCTTATAGGATTAATGATCAAGTTGAGGTGGAGAACAGCATTATAAAACTGAAAAACCTGAAGATAAAAGACATTAAAAACAATGAGGCTATTGCCAATGGAACGGTTGATATGGCAAATCCAAACAATCCGGAAATACATTTAGATATTAGGACAAACAAGTTTATGGCCTTAAATACCACTTCTAAAGACAATCCACTTTATTATGGTATTGCTTATGGAACTGGACTTTTCAGATTTAACGGACCCACAAACGATATGCGCATTGATATTAATGCGAAAACTGAAGCTGGAACCGTTTTCAACATCCCTCTTAACTCATCTGCCACGGTTAGTAAAAATGATTTTATCACATTTGTATCTTCAGACACTAGTTTAAATAAACCAAAGGAGACTTCATTCAAAGGGCTGACGATGGATTTCAATCTGCAAGTGGATGAGAATTCGGAAGTAAATATTTTCACTGATTTGGGTAGACTAACAGGAAGAGGTAAATCAGAATTAAGCTTAAATATTACTACACTTGGCGATTTCGAGATGTATGGTGATTATCTTATCAGCAGTGGTAAATTTCAATTTACGGCACAAGACTTCATTAATAAAGTATTTAAAATTAGTGAGGGAGGATCCATCCGCTGGACGGGCGATCCTGTGGAAGCGACAATCAATTTAAAAGCATTATATGAGGTAAGAACAGCCATAGCGCCACTTTATTTAGCAGCAGGCAGGGCTAGTGAAGACAATCAAAAGGTTGCTAGTGAAGCGGTAATGAATTTGAGTGGGCCATTAATGACTCCAAATATTTCTTTTGATATTAATTTCCCTGCTAATGCTTATATTAAGGATGAGCTTCAATCTTACCTGAGCGATGTAAACAATACCAATCAGCAGGCTTTGAGCTTAATTGTAAGGCGTTCTTTTGCCGGCAGTGCAGATCAGAGCAACGGCATTGGAGGACTCGCTACATCAACGGTTATCAGTGCTGGATCGGAGTTGTTTTTCAATCAGTTAAATGCCATACTTTCCCAATCATTAAATTTAAATTTTGTGGATTTAAATATTAGGTCGCTAAATGAAGCTGGAGCATCATTCCGCTTCTTAAAAGACCGTTTAATATTAACTGGTGGATTTACAAACAGACTAAATAGCACGAGTACATTTTCAGATTTCTCGGTAATTGGGGGCAATTCACTCATTGCTCGCGAAGTAGAAGCCATCTACCTTCTGAAGAAAAATGGTGATTGGGTTCTTCGTGCATCAAATAAACTAAATAACAGGAGCTTTTTAAGTAATCTTACTACAAACAACGAATATATTAGTGCTGTAGGCTTAGTTTACCGCAAAGATTTCGATAGCTTTAAGGAGCTATTGGGTATTTTGGTTGGGGGAAAGCGAAAAGAAGAGCGTATCAAAGAAAAGAAAAAGGCTCTTCAGGACATTAATGCTATTAAGCCAGAAGAGCCAGAAATTAAGAATGATTAGGCTTATTAGCTATTTTTCATGATGGTATGACCCATCTTATCGCGCTTAGTTTTTAGATAAAGTTCATTATGAATATTCGACTGGATTTCAATTGGAACATTATCAACAACTTCTAATCCATATCCAATTAATCCAGAGCGTTTTGTTGGATTATTAGACATCAATCTCATTTTTTTAATGCCTAAGCTTCTAAGAATTTGGGCGCCAATACCATAATCTCGCTGATCCATTGGGAATCCCAATTGCAGATTGGCATCTACTGTATCTAGGCCATTTTCTTGAAGGTTATAGGCATGCAATTTATTAATTAAGCCGATACCACGACCTTCCTGATTCATATAAATTATTACACCCTTACCCTCTTTTTCGATCATTTCCATGGCTTTATGAAGTTGCGGACCACAATCGCAGCGGCAAGAGCCAAAAATATCGCCGGTGATGCATGAGCTATGTACCCTCACTAAAACAGGCTCATCCTCTTCCCAGCTACCTTTAATAAGGGCCAAATGCTGATCACCAGTAGTGATTTGTGAATAGGCTACCATTTCAAAATCGCCCCATTGCGTAGGTAATTTCACAGAAACCTCTTTTTTGATAAGCGATTCTGTTTTTAAGCGGTAGGAAATTAAATCCTTAATGCTAATTATTTTAAGATTGAATTGCTTGGCGATGATTAAAAGATCGGGTAAGCGAGCCATTTCGCCGTCTTCCTTTAGTATTTCTACCAATACACCTGCAGGTTCAAGTCCGGCTAAAGTAGCTAAATCAACTGCTGCTTCGGTATGCCCTGCTCTGCGGAGCACTCCACCTTGTTTGGCGATTAGTGGGAAAATATGACCTGGACGTCCAAGTTCTTCGGGACTAGTTTTAGGGTCGATTAAGGCTAAAATAGTTTTTGAGCGATCGGAAGCTGAAATACCAGTGGTACAACCATGACCTATAAGGTCGACTGATACTGTAAAATTAGTCTCGTATGCTGCTGTATTATTACCAACCATTAAATCGAGACGAAGGTCTTTACAACGTTCAACTGTTAGTGGCGCACAGATTAAACCACGGCCATGAGTAGCCATAAAGTTTATAATTTCTGGAGTAGCATTAGAAGCTGCTGTTAAGAAATCACCCTCATTTTCTCTGTCTTCATCATCAACAACAATAATAACTTTACCTTCTTTGATATCGTTTATTGCTTCTTCAATCGTGTTAAACATAATTTTGGCCTGTTTTGCAGGTTCTTTCAGATGATAGAAATGTTTAAATCTGAAAGAACAAGCGCTGTAAATAGGGCGCAAATTTACGCATTTTTTTGCATCAAAGATTTCATTTACATGTAAATAGGTCAGATGTTTGCAATTTATTTTTTTAGATGTGAGAGGGGAGAGATGAGATGTGAGATATGAGATGTGAGATATGAGATGTGAGATATGAGATGTGAGATGTGAGATGTGAGATGTGAGATATGAGATGTGAGATATGAGACTGAACACTTGGGTTGCATTGAATTAGGAATTTACTTAAGCATTGTTCCAATTTAGTTATCAGTTACCGCTGGCTGAGGTTCTCGAAGCCCGTTGTCAGTTGTCAGTTGTCAGTTGTCAGTTGTCAGGCTGGGCGGAGATGTACATTCTGCTGGTATCAAGACATTCTGATTTCCTGTGGTTGGTGTTATCACCGTACCACGCTTACCGGTGTAGAATAATACTAGTATGATGGTGAGAGGAGTAAAAGATTAGTAGAAAATGAAAGCTTGAGGACTCGACTGGTACGGACAACACCGACCAGAGACGATTATTAATATACTCAAAAAAAACGACAACTCCAAATCACTCTTCTTTTTTCACAAAAAGTTGTTTAAACCAGCGTTTATAGAAATCGAGGTCGAATAGAGCTGAATCGATGGTTGCTTTATAGGTAAGAAAGGCTCCTAGCGGACTTAAAGTAAAGATAGCGATCCACATCCCTAAAAATGGGGTTAAACTTCCCTCTTTAGCAGATTTTTCACCTATGGTTGAAATGATATGAAAAACGAGGAAAAACATAACCGACATCACAACTGGTAGGCCTAGTCCACCTTTACGAATAATAGCACCCAGTGGCGCACCGATAAAGAAGAGTACCAGACAAGAAAACGCTAGTGTAAATTTTCTATTTAGCTCGATTAAAAACCCTCTCATTCGGGCATTATTATCTTCGATAAACAATTCTTTTCTATTTAGAACCTCTTTGATAGACCTTACCTGCTCATTAGCAGTTTGTAATGACGCAATCTTCTTGTCGGTAGGGATTAGATCCAATACATTTTTATACTTTTTCAGTAAAACAGTTGGAGCTTTAGGATTAAGGGAATCTGTACGATAAGTACGAGCTAGAATACTAAGATCTCGATAAGTTGATCTCAAATTACTATCCCCTTTCATGTTAAAAGAATCTCTATAAAATTTAAGCTGCTTAATGTTAAGCATAGCATAATTCGATTTAAAAAGTTCTTCGTCTGTACGTTTTAACTGAAAACCAGACAAGTCGAAACGTTGTTCGGTTTCCTTAAACTGAGTCCTCATGAGTCTTTGCCTAGGATTATAGGTCCCACTAGTACCTGCTGTCTCCTCATAGCGTTTCCCATCTTTCAGCTTTAAAACTAAGAGTTGATTATCATCTGTGATAAACATCTGACCTTGTTTGGCCATCAACACATTGACATTCCCATTAGTGGTATTCCGTTCATAGATAAGTACATCGTGCAAAGTTTGATCGGGATCTTTTTTCTTCACACGGATAGCATAACCGGGTATACTATTATTAAAAATACCCTCTTTGATTAGGAAGGCGGCTTTTTGATTACGAACATCGTACAAAAGGGAGCCCATTTTCAAATTGGCAACGGGAAGCATATAATCAGAAAAGAAGAAAGCGGAAACACTTAACATGCTAACGCCAATAATTAGAGGCATCATGGCTCTTTGCAGGGAAATTCCGGCCGATTTAATGGCTACGAGTTCATAGTTCTCGCCAAGGCTACCGAAAGTCATGATGGAGGAGAGAAGTATAGCGAGAGGTAATGCCATAGCCACATTGGTTGCTGAAGCATACATCAGCAATTCCAATATTACGTACCACTCAAAGCCCTTTCCTATTAGATCATCGATGTATTTAAATAAAAATAACATCAATAAAACGAACATGACAATGAAAAAGGTAACGATAAAAGGCCTTATAAAGGCCTTAAATACTAATAGGTGTACTTTCTTCACCTTGCAAAAATAGAGAAAATTTATCTCTATGCTCCTAAAACGCTAATCAAATATTGAATTTGATTATCCCAAATGAGTTTACGATCCGAAATTGCATCTTCAGTAGCGAAATCTGTAATGGCCAGCGCGACATCGTTGGTTAACTCATCCTGCACAATTTCCATTTCAAAATAGCAGTGAGGTTCATCATCAAGCCATTTGAATTTGACCCATTTATTTTCTTTTATTGAAAGCAATTTTGCTTTTTGCTCTTCTCCATCCCATGTAAAGGTGTACACTTGGTCTCTATAAGTTACATCATCGGCAAACCACTGCGAAAGACCATTGGGTTCATTTAAAAAACCAAACAATATTTTAGGAGACGATTTAATCTCATACTCTACATTAAACTTTATCTTTTCGGCCATTTCTTTATTATTTATATCGCTTGGCGATTTTTTTTCATCTTTTTTCTAAAGAAAAGTAAATTACTCTATATTTGCAACAGTTTTACGAAGCTTGTTAATATAAATCTTCATAAAGAATCTTTTTTCTTTAGATTTTTTTGATTTTCTCTAAGATAAATCATTGCAAATAGTAAAATATAACCATACCCCTGGCGGGGTAGCTCAGATGGTTAGAGCGCAGGATTCATAACCCTGAGGTCGGCAGTTCGATCCTGCTCCCCGCTACGATTGAAGAACCACTTACGTTAAATCGTGGGTGGTTTTTTTGTTTGTGTGGGTTTCGGCAGAGACACACGGCCGTGTGTCTCCTTGATATTAAATAATTGATCTGGATGATGGTACAGAGACACACGGCCGTGTGTCTCTACGAAAACATCATCGAATAAAAATCAGGCAATCCTAGTCAACCAAATCCACATAAACATTCATTGCAGATTTGGAATCGACAGGCATAATTTATAAAAAAAACTTAAAGCAAGGCAATTAATACTGGCTTCACCTCATCTTTTAAACGATATAAAGTAAGCCGCTTATCCTCTTCAAACTGGAAACGTTCTATGGCATCTTGAACCTGAAAATATAAAAGCAGCTTCATGTTAAGATTGTTTAGAAATTTGGTGCGTATTCGGCGCTGATTTTCTGGTGTTTTTTCCTCTAACTTTAATATTTCATTAATCTGTATTACAGAAATGAACTTTGTAGCTTGTCCATCTGCTTCAGCTTCTATTAATTTCTTAAGTAACATATGCTCTAAGAGCCCGAAATGATGTCCGTTTTTAACAATAGTTGGCGAATGTTGTTGAGGTTTTTTAAAACGTAAATAAGTCACTGCTCCCAAGCCAATCAGAAATAAGCCTGCAACGAGATAGCCATAAAGTGTATAGTTGATATCTTCATAAAATTTACCAATATACTTGGCTTCTTTAAGCAATGCCTTTTTGGACAATTTTACCTGTGTCTTTTGATTCTCCCAATAACTAAAAATAGAATCACCTACGGTATAAAAACTTTTTAAGTGAAAGTATTTAGGGTTAGCTACAACTGAAACTTCATTTTTTATAGGATCAATGATATACATTTTATCAGGTAGCATTTGAATAAAATGTGCGCCATCCCAATACACAATTCTAACGGATTTGAAAGGCAGTAAAGAATTTATTTCTCCAAGTTCTGTCCATTTAAGGGATTTAAAATCAAAAGCATATAGCCTATCACTAATAACTCTGTTGAATTTTTTTAAACCTAACTCTATTTCTGAAGCGCCTGAATAAAAGGTATCATTTTGTTTAGCATAACCTTGGTATCCTTCCGAAAATGACTCTGGACCAAAATTTTCCGTCCGAATGTTTTGCCATTCTTGATTCGTTTGATCATAATAAGTCAAAACCTTACTATAGCTCCAAAATCCATATCCACCAAAATTATATAAGGTATCATTTCTCACAAATTGTGGGGCATTATAATTATAACCCTTAGAATAAGTTTTATCTAAACGAGTTAGCAGTTTTTTAGCTTGATCAAATTGGTACACCTTGCCTGTGCCAGCTACCGTAAATAAAATACTGTCCTGTTTACTTGAATAAAAAAACTGGCTTGAAAATTTCTGAGGTAAATCATCTAATACATTGGAATCAAGAGTAAAAGTCCCAATACTATTCCATATTCCAGCTTGTTTCTCGCGAAAGTAGGTTTTACTATCTACATCAATTCGATCTCTCGAATGTGTTTTGGGATTCATCCATTCGAAATAACGGTTTTGCGATTTTGCAGAATTAAGGATCAATAAAAAATAAATGATGAATATTAGGTATTTTTTTTTCATAGTTGAATATTCTAAACTACTAAAAATATCAAAAATTTAAAAAAAAATCAATCTAAAACAGGTAATAACATATTTGATACACCATTTAACAATAATGTTTTTGGGCTTTAAAAATTCATTGTAGGTTTAAATTTCAACATCTATCATGTTCGTATACACAAGTAGAGACACACGGCCGTGTGTCTCCTTGATATTAAATAATTGATCTGGATGATGTTATAGAGACACACGACCGTGTGCCTCTACCCGCCCATCACATTTCAATTAAATGATAATTTATGAGACACACGACCGTGTGTCTCTACGACATTTTATTTCTATTTGCGATAAATTATTTTATTTATATTTAATAAAATAAACAAATAAATCGCAATTGGACAAATTCAAAAATAAATATAGAATAGCATCACATCGAAAACCAGATTGGGATTATTCGGCAAATGCCCTTTATTTTTTGACCCTTGTTACACAAAACAGGGAATGTAATCTAGCAGAAATTGTAAATTACGGAGATCATGTGCATTCAAAATTATCAAGTTTCGGCGAAATCGTTGAACAGGAATGGTTTAAATCATTTGACATTAGAAAAGAATTAATTCCACACGAATTTATAATCATGCCTAATCATTTACATGGCATTGTTGAAATTAGTAGAGACACACGGCCGTGTGTCTCTATCGCAAATCAAATAAATGATAATGTTGGAGACACACGGCAGTGTGTCTCTACCGCAAATCAAATAAATGATAATGTTGGAGACGCACGGCCGTGTGTCTCTACGGCAAATCAAATAAATGATAATGTTGGAGACGCACGGCCGTGTGTCTCTACGGCAAATCAAATAAATGATAATGTTGGAGACACACGGCAGTGTGTCTCTACCGCAAATCAAATAAATGATAATGTTGGAGACGCACGGCCGTGTGTCTCT
>NZ_JBIIPN010000134.1:0-7043 GCF_044342615.1 Daejeonella sp.
AGGATAAATTTTGACTTAACACCTGAATCTCAATTTCAGGAGTCTGAATTGCTATTTCAGGCGATTTAGATGATTTTTTACATGTTATGAAAATCAAGAGAATTAGAATACCCAATAGTTTAATCTTATTTTCCATGACCTATACATTTTCTTAATATAAAAAACAGACAATCTATTTTAGATATACAAAAGTAATGCCATCTCCACCTCTATCTGGGTGCTCATCTTCAATGCGACTAACTGAAGAATATTTTTTTAAATATTCGCGAATAAGTTTACGTAAAATGCCATCACCTTTACCGTGAATGATCTTCAAACTGGATAAACCAAGCATAACTGCCCTGTCAAGATACTTTTCAATCTCATAAATTGCCTCATCTCCTCTCATTCCACGAAGATCAATTTCTGTTTTAAATGTTGAGAAACTTTCAGTCAAATCAGCACCATGAGATTTCCTAATCTCCTTAGGAACTGATCTATTTGATACTTTTTCGACCCTATTTAGTTTAACAACTGAACGCAGATCACCCATTGCAAGAATGACATTATCTCTAGCAATTTCTAATACTTGACCAATATTTTCAGAATCCAAGAACTTAACCCAATCCCCTTGCTTCAACTCTTCTTTCTCAGGTATTTTATGAACCTTTTTTTCCTGTATTTCATGCTTTTTAAGCTCTAAATCAAGATTTTGTCTTAATTGCTGAGTCTTAGCTTTATCAGCATTACTCTCCTTTATTTCTGAAATAGTGTTTTCTATTAGCTTATTGGCATTTTTAATAATGCTTTGGGCTTCAATCTTAGCATTTTTAAGGATATGCTTTTTGTTTTCCTCTAAATAAGCCTTTAATTGTTCATTTTCTGCAAGTAAAGCTTTTACTTTTTGTTCCCTCTTTTCTACAGAATTTCTGGTATCAATAAGTTCTTTTTTATCTCTTTCTAAATCAACTAATAAGGTATCAACTTTCTTTTGATAATTGCCGATTTTACGCCTTGCCGACTCTAAAACACTTGCATTTAAGCCGATTTTTTGAGCAATTTCAAAAGCGTAAGAACTTCCTGGTTTTCCTAAAGAAAGAATATAAAGAGGCAACATTTTATCATTATCGAATAGCATGGATGCATTCTCCAAACCAAGTGTAGAATTAGCAAAAGTCTTTAAATTAGAATAATGTGTAGTTACCACTCCCCTAACATTTTTCTTATTTAAATTCTCCAAAACTGCTTCCGCAATTGGTCCTCCAAACTGTGGATCAGTCCCAGTCCCAAACTCATCAATCAAAACAAGAGTTTTAGCATTAGCAAACTCAATAAAGTATTTCATTTTTGACAAATGAGCGCTGTAAGTACTTAAGTCGCTTTCTATGGATTGATCATCTCCAATATCCGCAAAAATCTGCTTAAAAACACCAACTTTTGAATGCTCATCTACTGGAATTAATAAACCAGATTGAAGCATAATTTGAAGTAAACCTACTGTTTTCATACAAACAGATTTACCACCAGCATTGGGACCAGAAACAACAACTACACGCGCTTCCTGATCAATTTTAATGTTTAAAGGAACAACAATTTGCTTTTCTTTCTTAAGATTTAAGTATAATAATGGATGTCGGGCATTAATCAAATCAATTTCAGCTTCCTTAATCAAGATAGGCATCTCAGCTTCAATATTTAATGCAAAAAGAGCCTTTGCCCTAACAAAGTCAAGCTTAGTAAGTAATCCATGATAGGATAATAAAAGTGGCACATAGGGCCTTAATTCATTAGTTAGTGCAACAAGTAATTTAATAATCTCTCTTCTTCTTTCAAATTCCAAATCACGAAATATATTGTTGAGATGAAAGACCTCTTCAGGTTCTAGAAAAACTGTTTGCCCTGATGAAGATTCATCATGAATAAAACCCTTTAATTTTCTTTTATTCTCAGAAAGAACAGGAATACATAATCTTCCATCTCTTACAGTAAGGTTACCATCTGCTGTCCAGCCATTATTTTGTGCACTTTTAAAAATTTGATCGATCTTTTTTCGAGCTTCTTGCTCAGCTTTTGCTATTCCTGAAGTAATACTCATTAATTCAGGAGAGGCATTATTTTTAATTTTCCCTTTAGGATCAATAATTTGTTCAATCTTTTGAATTATTGCTTTCTCAATTGGAAGATGTTCAAATAAAGCTTCTAGATTGGGGTACTGTCCTTCTCGATCGGAGAAATATTGTAAAACAGAAAAAACTGTTGTTAAAGAAGCAGAAACCTTAAAAAATTCTTCTTCAGTAAGATATGTCCCCTCAATCCTAACCTTCTCGACCAAAGTTTTTATATCGAAAAAGTTTTGAATGGGTAAAGGCGAATCATTTTGTAAGATATTTTTAAATTCATGGGTCTGACGCAAAAACTTATTGATATAATCAAAGTTGGTCATTACCTGAATTTTATCAACCATTTGCTGCCCCATAGTACTAAGACAGTAGGATTTGATTAATTCTTTAATATCTAGAAAGCCTAACTTTTCAGCGGCATTATTGGGATATATCATTCTTCTAATTCAATATTTTTCGATGGATTTTTTTTAAACATCTCTTCTTTGTAAGATATAAGTTTTATTACAACACTATACATACTATCCAATTTCACTGGATCCATACTATAGTGCTTTAAACTTTTCTCATATTGGGTTTTAGTAATTCCATTGTTTTTATAAACTGTATTATAAAAATTTTTACCATTAATACGGATTGAATCTGTATAGCTTAAACTTGACATGTATCCATCAATAATATGCAATTCTGACATAATTTGGATCATTTTTTGCTCCTCAATCAAGTCCTTTGGTAAATTATCATCTTTACAAGAGGCCAAAAATAATAGGCACAGAATAAATAAATAAAATCCTTTCATTTTAAATTTTAATTAGGAATATAATGATGAGAATAAATTGCATATTAAAGTACTATCCCGTAGGTTTAACTTTTCAAAATTTTAATCAAAAATACAGATAAATGAGCATTACAGCTAATATATCAGCGATAAAGAAAGAAATAGGAAATAGTAGTGTAAAGCTAATTGCCGTTTCTAAAACAAAACCAATTGAAAGTATTACTGAAGCTTACGAAGCTGGACAGCGTTTATTCGGTGAAAACATGGTTCAAGAATTGGTAGATAAATATGAAAAACTACCTAAAGACATCGAATGGCATTTAATAGGACATTTACAGAGCAATAAAGTTAAATATATCGCTTCATTTATAAGTCTAATTCATTCTGTAGATAGTTTAAAATTATTACAAGAAATAAATAAACAAGCCTTAAAAAATAATCGAATTATTGATTGTCTGCTTCAATTAGAAATTGCAGATGAAGAAACTAAGTTTGGGTTAGATTTAGCCGAGGCCATAGAATTATTGCGTTCTGATGAGTTTAAAGAAATGAAAAATATCCGAATTTGTGGAGTGATGGGAATTGCAACATTAACAGATAATCCTAAAATAACTGCTGAAGAATTTTATGAACTAGGTATATTTTTCCAAGGATTAAAAGATACTTTTTTCAGAAAAGATGATGCCTTTAAAGAAATATCAATGGGAATGTCTGGAGATTATAAGTTGGCAATTGAGAAAGGGAGCACAATGATTAGGCTTGGAAGCACTATTTTTGGTACCCGTCAAGCGAAATCAAAATAATTATTAATGGAAATCAAGATTAGAGTAGCAGTAAAAGAAGACTGCCATAGATTATTAGAATTAATTCATGAACTCGCAGTTTATGAGAAGGCACCCCACGAAGTAACAGTGCGCCTTGAAGAATTTCAAGATGCAGGCTTTGGCAAAAATCCTGTTTGGAAAGCATTTGTAGCCGAAGAAAATGGGATTATACAAGGTTTCGGTCTATATTATATTCGTTATTCTACTTGGAAAGGTTGCAGAATGTATCTGGAGGATTTGCTCGTAACAGAAAAAATGCGTGGTAAAGGAATAGGGAAATTGATATTCAACAGACTTATTGAAGAAGCCATTGAAATGAAATTTAAAGGGATGACATGGCAAGTATTAGACTGGAATGAACCGGCAATTAATTTTTACAAAAAGTACAATTCCGATTTTGATGGTGGATGGCTAAATGTAGCACTTTCAGAAGATCAACTTAAAAAACTGTCGTAGATTTATCATTGAACTAATATTTATAAATAAAATTAAAGTCTTGATTAAGGTATTTAAATTTGGAGGATTTGCTGTTTCTGATGCCCAGTCCGTTAAAAATCTAGCAAACATTATTGCATCACATGCTAATGATCAGATATTAATTATTGTTTCTGCCATGGGTAAGACTACGGACGCCCTCGAGAATCTTTGTAAGGAATACGTAAAAGGTGATGAAGATGCACATGAAATTCTTAAAAACATTAAGCAATTTCATGAAAACATCATGCTTGATCTATTTGAAAATAAAAACCACCAGGTTTTTAATGAGATAGCCAATACCTTTGTAGAAATTGAATGGATGTTGGAGGATGAACCTCATCCGGACTATGATTTCAACTATGATCAAATAGTATCAATTGGCGAATTTCTCTCTAGTAGAATAGTAGCAGCTTATTTAAATCAAAATGAAATAAGTACTAAATGGTTGGATGCAAGAGATTTTATCCATACCGACAATTCGTATCGTGAGGGTATAATTGACATGGATAAAACTAGATTATGCATGCCTCACTTACAAAATCAACTTAAAAAACAAGTGATTGTAACTCAAGGTTTTATTGGCGGGACATCAGAAAATTTCACAACAACTTTAGGGCGTGAGGGCTCCGATTATTCTGCTGCAATTTTTGCTTCCTGCTTACAAGCCGAATCACTAACTGTTTGGAAAGATGTTCCCGGAATTATGAATGCTGACCCAAGATTATTTCCTGATGCACAAAAATACGATGAATTACCTTATTCAGAAGCCTTAGAAATGGCTTATTATGGGGCAACAATCATACATCCCAAAACAATTAAACCTTTACAAAATGCCAATGTGCCATTATATGTAAAACCTTTTTTAGAACCAAATCAAAAAGGCACAATCATTCATTCAATGGCGATACTAAATACGGATATAGCTGCAAAAATTGTTAAGAATAATCAAATGCTTTTATCCATGTCAACTAAAGATTTTTCATTCATAGATGAACAAATTCTTATTCACCTTTTGCAATGTGTTTCACAGTCTAACATCAAAATAAATATGATGCAACGATCTGCAATGAGTTTATCAGTCTGCTTTAACCAAGATGATTTAAAGTTTAATAAACTTCTAAATACTTTAAAGGATAAATTTAATTGTAAATACAATCAGGAATTAAGTTTATTAACTGTTAGACATTTCAAAAAAGAGAATTTGAATGCTATTTGCTCAGGAAAAACAATTATTATGGAACAATTCAGTCGTAATACTGCACAAATAATTTTAAAGTAAAGCATTGAATAAAAGGATATTACATAGCGAAGTACGGGAGTTCATTAAAGAACATTTGCAAGATGATATCCCCGGAATAATTCTTAAAAAAAGTCCTTTTGAAGAAATAAGCTCAAAAGAATTAGCTGAACAAATAGATAGTAAAAAACGCTGCGAATTTAAACTTCCACTTTGGTTTAATACAGAAAACATTTACTACCCAGCAAAATTATCCATTGAACAAGCATCTTCAGAAATAGCTGCAAAATATAAAGCGGGCTTAATTCAAGGGAATAACATAATCGATCTAACTGGCGGGTTTGGTGTTGATAGTCATTTTTTTGCGCTAAAAGCAGACTTTGTAACACATTGTGAATTAAATCAAGAGCTATCTGAAATATCAAAGCATAATTCAAAAGTCCTAGGTGTAAGCATAAACTATGTTAACACGAATGGAATTGATTATTTAAAAGATTCAAACAAAAACTTTAGCACAATATACATTGATCCCTCGCGGAGGGTTGAATCAAAAAAAGTATTTCTTTTAAAAGATTGTGAACCAGACATTATTAGCAATTTAGAGCTATTAAATGAACATTCTGATCGTATTATTATTAAAACAGCACCGCTATTAGATATTCAATCTGCTATTCGCGAATTAAAAAAAATCAGTGAAATTCATGTAATTAGCATTAAAAACGACTGCAAAGAATTATTAATAGTAATCAATAAAAATAATGCAAATAATGATCCTTTAATCACTTGCATATTAATTGGTGACCAGGAAAAAAAATATACTTTTAAACTATCTGATGAAAAGAATTACAATATTTCAAACTATTCTGAGCCTCTCGATTATCTTTATGAACCTGATACTGCCCTTTTAAAAGCGGGATGTTTTAAATTGATTTGTCGTGATTTTAAAATAGAAAAATTACATCAACATACCCATTTATACACTTCTAAGAAGTTAATAAATGAGTTTCCAGGCAGGAAATTTAAAATTAAAAAACTGTGGACTTTCGGTCAATTTTCAAAAGAAAATGAAATCAAAAAAGCTAATATTATCTGTCGCAATTTTGGTTTAAGTCCAGAGGAAATAAAGAAAAAACTTAAAATCAAAGATGGAAGCGACGAATATCTTTTATTTTGTACTGGATTGAACAATGAATTATTAGTTATAAACTGTGAACGAATTCTATAACTAATAAAAATGCCCTAGATCTATTATCCAGGGCATTAAATAAAAAACACAAACTAAATTATTGCTTTTTAAGCTTTAGAGGTTTATCATAAATCATACCTTCAAATTTATCTTTCTCAGCTAAAGCTTCATTTAAAACCTTTTCCTGATTAGAAGAAATAGGAGAAAGACTAGTAAGAGTATTACCTTTGGGACTAAATGAAAAAGTACCTTTCTCAGAATAAGATAAAGCAGCTGCTAAAAGAGACTCGTTAGGATCCCCAAAATCTCTTGTTACATCATCTGGTAAGTCTTTATCAACATTTAATCCAGCATAATATCCCCCTTCATTTTTTTGATTTTTAGTCTCAAATTGAGGTATATAAAGGTCTAATTTATCGATTTTAATAGCGAAGAAACCAAC
>NZ_JBIIPN010000033.1:0-22818 GCF_044342615.1 Daejeonella sp.
AACTAAATTTCCGGCACCCGCTTCCTTGCCTAAGCTAATCACCTCCCTAACTACACATTCCATTTGGACTGGCGATTCGGCAACTCTAGGTGGCTTCACAAGCTCTGAAGCTAATTCTGTAAATCCCGCCTTTATAAACTCATTGGTTCCTTTTGGATACTCTACACTCGCTAATGAAGTCTGCTGCACCATGTCATAATTCACAATATTTATCACACATTCAGGCACTTCCAACACATTTTCAAGGCTATGCTTTGTGGTATTATCACGAACACGCCTTGCTGGGGAAAAAATACAAATCGGTGGATTTGTACTGAACATATTGAAAAAACTAAAGGGACTTAAATTCACATTTCCTTCTTTGTCGATTGTAGAGACAAAACAAATAGGGCGAGGCGCAATGGCATACTGCAAATAATTTTGCAACTCGGCAGTTTTTAAATCAGAAACTTTAATACTGAGCATAGAATTTAGCTATTCAATTTTTTCAACTTTAAAATCGACCAGTCGCTATCTACTTTTCGAATGGTATTGGTTAATCTACCTAAACCGGTAATTTCCATCTCAACGATATCCCCATCTTGCAACCACTGTGGTTTAAAGTTAGGATCATTCAGCAGACCAGTCCCGTTTAGCTCCAGAAAACAGCCCGTACCAACGGTCCCAGAACCTATAACATCCCCAGGTAATAAATCCACACCATAAGAGCAACGCTCAATAATTTCGGCAAATGTCCAATCCATATCTCCCATCGAACCCGAAGAAACTTCCACACCATTTACCCAACACTTCATGTCGAGAGCGTAAGAATTACCAGTATGTCCAGCTTTTGCGGGTATTTTATAAGCTTCAAGCTCGTCGGGGGTAACTAACCAGGGACCAATAACAGTGGAGAAATCCTTTCCTTTTGCAGGGCCCAAATTAAGAAGCATTTCCTCCATTTGAAGGGTGCGCGCACTCATATCATTCATAATCATGTAGCCAGCGATATAATTATCCGCTTCAGAAGCTTTGATATTTCTACCTTTTTTGCCGATTACAATAGAGGCTTCAAGCTCAAAATCAAGCTTTTCAAAATGATCAGGCATACATTCAATATCGCCTACACCCTGAATGGCATTATGATTAGTAAAATAAAATATCGGATATTGATCAAATTCTGGAATCATGTCTACCCTACGGTTTCTACGTGCCGAAGCCACATGCTGCCTAAAAGCATAACCATCTCTACATGATGTTGGATGAGGCACAGGAGCTAAAATCTCAAAGAAAATCTCCTCTTTGGCTATTTTTTCGCCCGACTTAATTTGTTGATCTACATTTTTTGCACGATCCATCAATTCCTCACCGCCATTCAAGAATTCATTCATTGAATCGGGAATAAGCTTATCACAAGAATTTAGATTATAAATATGACCTTTAACGAACAATCCTAAATGCTCTCGGTCTTCAGTTTTATAGGAAACTAGTTTCATGAATGTTTATAATTTGGTTGTAGCTTATCAAAACTAATGAATTTTGGCTTGATGCATGAATTTCTAGTCAAATAAAATTTTGACATACACATAATCAATGATTTATATTTCACAAAAAGAAAACATTACCTTTGCAATAACCAATTATAAAAACAATAAATTCTAATTTATGCCTATTTATCATACTTTAGGATCTATTCCTCACAAACGTCATACTGTCTTCCGTAAGCCGGATGGTGCACTGTATGCTGAGGAATTGGTCTCAACTGAAGGCTTTTCTAGCCTATATTCGCTGGTTTATCATTGCCACCCTCCAACAATTGTGAAGGAATTGGGTGAGCCTTATTCTGTGGAACCAAAAATTGCTAGAGAAAAGCATTTACGCCATACCAGCCTTGTCGGATTTAAGATTAAGCCTGAAGATGATTACCTAGAGAGCCGAAAGCCTGTTTTAGTGAATAGCGACCTTCATATTTCATTGGCCGCACCGCGACACTCCATGACTGATTATTTTTATAAAAACAGTCAAGCAGATGAAGTGATTTTTATCCACGAAGGTAGTGGAACCTTAAAAACAGGCTTCGGAAAAATTCCTTTTGAGTATGGCGATTATTTGGTTATTCCACGTGGTACCATCTATCAAATGGAGTTCAATACCGAAGATAACCGCCTCTTCATCATCGAAAGTTTTAGTCCGATACGCACCCCTAAAAGATACCGTAACCAATGGGGTCAGTTAATGGAGCATTCTCCATTCTGCGAGCGCGATATCAAGAGACCACAAAACCTAGAAACGATAGATCAAAAAGGAGATTTTAAAATTCTGATCAAAAAGCAAGGATTGATTTACCCTTACATTTATGGTACACACCCATTCGATTTTGTTGGTTGGGATGGTTTCCACTATCCATGGGCATTCTCCATTCATGATTTTGAACCAATCACGGGTAGAGTGCATCAACCACCGCCTGTACATCAAACATTTGAAGGGCATAATTTTGTGATATGCTCCTTTGTGCCAAGAAAATACGACTATCATCCTCAGGCTATTCCTGCCCCATACAATCACAGCAATGTTGATAGCGATGAGGTTTTATATTACGTTGATGGTGATTTTATGAGTCGCAAGAGTGTAGTAAAAGGGCAAATAACACTGCATCCGGGAGGAATACCCCATGGACCGCATCCAGGAACGGTAGAAAAATCAATTGGCAAAGAAAAAACGGAAGAATTAGCGGTGATGATTGATCCCTTCAAGCCATTGATGCTCACAGATTATGCCATCAGCATTGAGGATGAAAACTACCATAAAAGCTGGCAAGAGAATTCATAATTTCAATTTTAGGAAAAATGCATGCCACAATAATTGGCTAGCAATGTAGATTCAAAAAAGACATGAAAACAGAAATAGTTGAAAAAAATACGCAAGAAATAGACTTTCTTCCCTTAAAAGGGACCGATTATATTGAATTATATGTGGGAAATGCAAAGCAGGCCGCACATTTCTATAAAACAGCTTTTGGATTTCAGAGTTTAGCTTATGCCGGACCCGAAACTGGGGTTAAAGACCGTGCTTCCTATGTGCTTGTTCAAGAAAAAATAAGGTTAGTTTTAACCACACCATTATATCCAAATCATCCAATTTCTGAGCAATTAACGAAGCATGGTGATGGCGTAAAAATTATTGCACTGTGGGTTGACGATGCCTATGATGCTTATAATCAGACTACTACAAGAGGTGCTGAAAGTTATATGGAACCGCAAACTTTAGAAGATGAACACGGAACATTACGCATGAGCGGAATTTATACCTACGGTGAAACTGTACATTTATTCATCGATCGTTCAAAATATAATGGCCCCTTTATGCCTGGCTATAAAAAGTGGGAAAGCCATTATAACCCGGAGCCAGCAGGCCTACTTTATGTAGATCATTGTGTAGGAAATGTAGGATGGAATCAAATGGATAAATGGGTTAAATTTTATGAAGAAGTAATGGGTTTCCGTAATATTCTAACCTTTGACGACAAACAAATTTCGACTGAGTATTCGGCTTTGATGAGCAAGGTAATGAGCAATGGAAACGGTTATGTAAAATTCCCAATCAATGAACCCGCAGAAGGTAAAAAGAGATCTCAAGTTGAAGAATACCTTGATTTTTACGGAGATGAGGGAGTGCAGCACATTGCCATCGCCACCAATAATATTGTAGATACAGTTACAAAACTTCAAGATCGTGGTATAGAATTCTTGAAAGTCCCAACTACCTATTACGACACTTTAGAAGCACGTGTAGGTAAGATTGAAGAAGATATTGAGCCCCTAAAAAATCTAGGTATTTTAGTCGACCGCGACGAAGAAGGCTACCTTTTACAGATTTTCACAAAACCTGTTGAAGATCGCCCAACCTTATTTTTTGAAATTATTCAGCGTAAGGGAGCTAGATCATTTGGAGCCGGAAATTTCAAAGCCCTATTTGAGGCATTGGAGCGTGAGCAAGAATTGAGAGGTAATTTATAATTCAATATTGTTCCCAGAATGGATCTTTATCCCATAATTATGGTGATGAAGATTCATTTTTTATTTATTAGCCACGGGACATAAGCTATTATCATCAATTGGAAAGTACTGTCAATCAATGTATTTTGATATTTCATTTCAATAAAACACTCAAAAAATAATATCTTTGTTAAAATTTAATCATTTTGAAAAAACGTATTGCCATTTTTGCTTCCGGATCAGGATCGAATGCTCAAAAGATTTTGGAGTTTTTTAAAAAACATCCAGAAGCTGAGGTCGCCCTAGTGCTCAGCAATAATCCTGAAGCTTACGTTTTGCAGAGAGCCGATAATTTTGAGATCCCATCACATATTTTCGATAAACAAGAATTTTATAAAAGCGACGATATTGTAAGCCTTTTAAAAAATTTACAAATCGACCTGATTGTACTTGCCGGCTTTTTATGGTTAATTCCTGAAAACCTAATTTCCGCATTCCCGAATCGAATTATCAATATTCACCCTGCCCTACTCCCCAAATATGGCGGTAAAGGCATGTATGGCGATAAAGTCCATAAAGCAGTATTAAATGCCGGCGAAGAAGAATCTGGAATCACCATTCATTATGTAAACGAACATTTTGATGAAGGAGAAATGATTCATCAATCGCGATTTAAAATCGAAAAAGGAGATGATTTAGAAATGATCAAATTCAAAGGACAACAATTGGAACATTTACATTATCCAAAAGTGGTGGAGCAAATCCTGAAAAAGATTAAAAACAAGAATTAATTTTTTGAAAAAGCAGCCCTTTTTTGCTAAATCCTTAACGTCAAATCCATCAAAAAACCTTATCTTTGCGGCTTTATAACCTTTATCTAAATGAGCCAGACCGTAAAGATCAAAAACGCCTTAATTTCAGTTTATTACAAAGATAATCTAGAGCCCTTAATCAAGCAATTGCACCAGGATGGGGTAGTTTTTTACTCTACTGGTGGGACAGAAAAATTTATCCGTGATTTGGGAATTGACGTTATTGCCGTTGAAGATTTAACAGGTTATCCCTCCATACTTGGTGGTCGCGTGAAAACCTTACACCCCAAGGTATTTGGTGGAATCTTAAACCGCAGAGAACATCTAGAAGATCAGGCTCAAATTGCTCAGTATGAAATTCCACAAATCGATTTAGTGATTGTTGACCTCTACCCTTTTGAGGAGACATTAGCATCGGGAGCAACGGAAGAAGATATTATTGAAAAAATAGATATTGGTGGTATTTCCTTGATTCGTGCCGCTGCAAAAAACTACAATGATGTGGTAATTATCGCATCAAAAAACGATTATACTACATTAGGTAACATTCTGAGCGAAAATAATGGCTCAACTACATTGAGTCAACGTAAATCCTTTGCACGTCAAGCATTTAATGTTTCATCTCATTACGATACCGCAATATTCAATTATTTTAATCAGGAAGATCCAATAAGTGTATTCAAATACAGCGAGCAAAAAGCAATGAGTCTTCGTTATGGAGAAAATCCGCATCAAAAAGGAGTTTTCTATGGCGATTTAGACAATATGTTTGAGAAGCTAAACGGTAAAGAGCTATCCTACAATAATTTAGTAGATGTGGATGCAGCTGTTGCATTAATTGATGAATTTGAAGATCCAACATTTGCCATTTTAAAACATACTAATGCTTGTGGTATTGCATCGTGTGATAGCATTCTAGAGGCCTGGAATGCGGCACTAGCCTGCGACCCAGTTTCTGCATTCGGTGGTGTATTAATCTGCAACCGTGAAATAAATGAAGAAACAGCCAAAGAAATAAACAATTTATTCTTTGAAGTGTTAATTGCACCTTCATTTGATCAGCAAGCAAAACAGATATTATGTGGGAAAAAGAACCGCATCCTATTAAAAAGAAATGATGTTGAGCTACCTAAAAAACAGTTCAAAACCCTCTTGAATGGCATCATTGAGCAAGACAAGGATCTAGTTATGGAAAAGCCAGATCAAATGATGGCAGTTACCACGCTAAAACCAAATGTGCAGCAATTGAAAGATTTAGCATTTGCGAATAAAATTGTTAAACATACCAAATCAAATACCATTGTGCTTGCAAAAAATGCATGCTTGATTGCTAGTGGCGTGGGACAAACATCACGTGTTGATGCCTTGCAGCAAGCACTATTAAAGGCCAAAGCATTTAATTTTAGTGTAGAAGGTAGTGTAATGGCATCCGATGCATTCTTCCCTTTCCCTGATTGCGTGGAAATAGCAGCCGATGCTGGAGTTGTGATGGTTTTACAACCAGGTGGATCAATAAAAGATCAAGAGTCTATTGATATGGCAAACCAAAAAGGTATTGGCATGGTTACCACAGGAGTTAGACATTTCAAACATTAATCGATTTATTAAAAAAAAGAATGATTAGCATCTAGATAACAATCATTCATAAAAAGAGTTTATATTAGCATACATTTCAAAACAATAACAAATACAAAATGGGATTATTTAATTGGTTTACACAAGAAATTGCCATCGACTTAGGCACAGCAAATACCCTTATTATTCATAATGATAAAGTTGTAGTTGATGAACCATCAATTGTTGCATTTGACCGTACTACCAACAAGGTTATTGCCATTGGCAAGCAGGCTATGCAGATGGAAGGCAAAACCCATGATAATATACATACAGTTAGACCATTGAAAGATGGTGTAATTGCTGATTTCAACGCTGCAGAATACATGATTCGTGGTATGATAAAAATGATCAATAATGGTAAAGGATGGTTTTTCCCTTCTTTACGTATGGTTATTTGTATCCCTTCAGGAATCACAGAAGTTGAAAAAAGAGCTGTGCGCGACTCTGCCGAGATTGCTGGAGCAAAAGAAGTTTACCTCATTCACGAACCAATGGCCGCTGCAGTAGGTATCGGTATTGACGTGGAAGAACCAATGGGTAATATGATTATCGATATTGGTGGTGGAACAACTGAAATTGCAGTAATTGCACTTTCTGGAATTGTTTGTGATCAATCTATTCGTGTGGCTGGAGATAATTTTGATAGTGATATTGTTCAGTATATTCGTAGACAACACAATATTATGATTGGCGACCGTACTGCTGAGAAAATCAAAATCGAAGTAGGTGCTGCATTGCCTGAGCTTACAGATCCACCTGCTGATTTTGCCGTTCAAGGGCGTGATTTAATGACTGGTGTGCCTAAACAGATTACCGTTTCTTATACTGAAATTGCACATTGCCTAGATAAATCCATCTCAAAAATTGAAGAAGCTATCTTGAAAGCACTAGAGATGACTCCCCCAGAACTTTCAGCTGATATCTACCAAACAGGTATTTACTTAACTGGTGGTGGTGCATTATTACGCGGACTAGACAAAAGAATTTCGTCAAAAACTAAGCTTCCTGTTCATGTTGCTGAAGATCCATTACGCGCAGTTGTACGTGGAACTGGTATCGCATTGAAAAATATTGGAAACTTTAAATTCTTAATGCAGTAAGAAATTAAATATCTTTTGAATTAGAAAAATAATTCAAAAGATACTATTTAAAGCTATGAACGTTTTATGTCAATTTTTACAGGATTCAAGCCCATATTTGTAGGATAACACATGCGTAACATTTGGCTATTTTTTGTTAAGTACAATGCATTTTTTCTGCTGGTTATTTATTTTTTAATATCGCTATCCCTGCTTATTAAAAACAATTCTTTTCAGCGAGCTAGTGTATGGAATTCATCCAACAAAATGGTGGGCTCTGCCTATGAGCAGGTGAATGAAGTAAAAAGTTATCTATCACTTGGAAGCATAAATGATAGTCTGGCAGCAGAAAATGCGCTCTTGAGAAATCAATTGGCCTCTTCATTTAAAAGCGATAGCATAAAACAGGTAACAGTCCGTGATAGCACCCTAAAACAGCAATACACCTATACTTTAGCCAAGGTTATCAACAACTCAATTCACCAAAAAAACAATTATTTAACAATAGATCGCGGGTCGAAACATGGCATTGCAAAAGGCATGGGTATTACTTCTGCTAAAGGTATTGTAGGAATTGTCTTAAATGTGAGTGAAGATTTCGCTACCATACGTTCTATTTTACATAGCGAAACAAAAGTGAGCGCTCAAGTTAATGGAAACATAGGCTCTTTAGTTTGGGGGGAAGGTAATAACGACTCCCGATATGTTTATTTGAAAGACATTCAGAGTCATTTGATTATAAAAAAAGGAGATAAAGTAGTTACATCTGAATTTTCATTATTTCCTGAAGGAACCAATATCGGTTATGTGGTTGAAAACAGGAAAAAAGGAGGCAATGGTGAAATGGACATTAAGGTGAAGCTAGATGCAGATTTTTCGACTTTACAATATGTTTATGTGATAAACAATCTGCTATCTGCTCAACAAATTGCTTTAGAATCTCAAAATAAAATTGAATAATGGAACGAGTAGTAATCATTAACTTCATTCGCTTTTTTCTACTAATTGCCACTCAGGTATTTTTATTGAAAAATATTGGCTATTACAATCTCAGCATCCCCTATTTATACATCCTTTTTATACTTCTACTTCCCTTTGGAATTCCGAATTGGCTTTTATTTTTCTTAGCATTTTCTACAGGAATAACAATTGATATGTTTTACGATACCTTGGGATTAAATGCTGCTGCATGCACCTTTATGGCCTTTATCAGAATTCTTTACATCAGTATAACGGTACAACGCGACGGATTTGATAATGAACCTGAACCAAGTTTGGGCATTATGGGTTTTAGATGGTTTATTTTCTACTCCACCATCCTCACCATTTCTCATCATTTAATCCTTTTCACTTTCGAAAATTTTAAGTTTGGTGAATTAGGATATACCCTTATTAGAGTTTTACTAAGTTCTATTTTTACAGTTACACTCATTTTGATTAGCGAATTTGCATTCTTTAGCAAAAAATCACGTTAATCTATTTTGTCTTAGCAATATTCGCATACAATTTCTTTTGTACTTTTGTAAAAGAACAATACAATTTTCTTAAATGATTTAAATTGTATGAGAATAATTAAATCTAAAATTAGAGAAACACAAAATACAATTTCCTAAATTTAATGAATAGTTTTTTTGCCCGAAAGTATGTAGTCCAAGGAATATTCATTGTAATCATCCTTATTTTACTTAGCCGACTGTTTTACATTCAGGTAATAAGCGACGAATATTTTCTTTCGGCAGAAAACAATGTAATCCGAAGATTACCCATTTATCCTGCTCGAGGAGTAATTTTAGATCGTAATAACAAAATCCTTACTCAGAACGAACCAGTTTATGACCTGATGCTTATCCCTCGCGAGGTAAAACCTTTTGACACTTTAAAATTTTGCGAATTAATAGGAATCGACAAAAAGGGATTTGATAAACGCTTTAAAAAAGCAAAGAATTATTCTCCTTATAAGGCCTCTATTTTCGAGAAGCAATTATCTGTACAAACTTATGCGTCATTTCAGGAGAAGCTTAGTGAATTTCCAGGCTTTTATGTCCAAAAAAGAACGGTAAGAAGGTATCCCGACAGTATTGCGGCGCATTTTCTAGGTTATATTGGGGAGGTAAATCAAAAAGTAATCGAAAGATCTAAAGGCTTTTATAGCCAGTCGGATTATCATGGTATTACGGGCATTGAACGATCTTATGAAGAATTATTGAGAGGCCAGCGGGGTGTTTCAAACTTCATGGTGGATGCTTTGAACAGACCACAAGGTAAATATGCAGAGGGCAAATATGATACTGTGGCCGTTTCTGGTGAAAATTTAATATCCTCATTAGATAAGGACCTTCAAAAGTTTGGAGAGCAATTGATGCAAAACAAAATCGGTAGCATTGTCGCCATCGAACCTGCTACAGGTGAAATTTTATCCTTTGTTAGCAGTCCCACTTACGATCCAAATTTAATGGTTGGCCGTCAAAGAGGTAATAATTACATGGAGCTTCTTAATGACCCATACAAGCCAATGTTTGTTAGGCCCATACAAGCAGAATATCCACCAGGATCAATTTTTAAGCTTGTAAATGCTCTAATTGCTCAGCAATATGGATTGATTAATGAAAACACAGTCTTTTCCTGCCCTGGAGGTTATCGATATGGCCGTAAGGGATTTATGGGATGTACTCACGTTCATGGTGCTGTGGCCCTTAGAAAGTCTATCTCTGAGTCTTGTAATACTTATTATGGATATGCCTACAGTCGCATGATTGATTTTGCTGGTATGCGCCCTGTAAATGCATTTAAAAGATGGCGAAATTCAGTTTCAGCCTTCGGTGTTGGTTCTAAACTTGGAATTGACCTTCCTGGAGAACGTAATGGACTGTTACCTAGTGATGAACTTTATACCAAACGATTTAAAAGTGATCGCTGGGGATCAGCTTTTACTATTTCTCTTTCAATTGGTCAAGGAGAGCTAGGAATTACACCGCTACAGATGGCAAATATTGCAGCTATTGTGGCTAATCGAGGGTTTTTCTATAAACCACATCTTATAAAAGCTATTGGAGAAAATAAAATCATCAAAGAAGAATTTGTAAAGAAAAACGATGCAGGAATCAAGCCACAGTATTTTAAAACTGTAATTGATGGCATGAGCGATGTGGTAAACCAGCCCAATGGTACAGCATGGTATTCAAAAATTGTGGATATTGAGATGTGTGGTAAAACAGGTACCGTTCAAAATCCCCATGGGAAAGATCACTCCGTATTTATTGCATTTGCTCCGCGTGATAATCCTAAAATAGCTATTGCCGTGGTAGTAGAAAATGCCGGATACGGTTCTACATGGTCGGCACCAATTGCCAGCCTCATGGTAGAAAAATATATTAAAAAGAGCATTAGCAGGCCCCAGATTTATGTAGATCGCATTCTGGAAGCGAACTTATTACCCGGTGCAGCAGTTAAAAGCAAGCCTAAGAATAAAAGTGTAAGCGATAGCATTGCCGCTAAACAAATAAATACGCCTAAAAAAGATAATGTAAAAAATGAATAATCAAAGAAGCCTATTTTTCAATGTCGATTGGCCCATTATCTTGACTTATATCACGCTATGCATTATTGGCTGGTTCAATATTCATGCTGCAGTTTACGATCCCTCAAATCCCAGCATCATTGACCTAGACACCAATTATGGTAAGCAGTTCTTTTTTATTATTTCGGCTTTCATAATCGGATTGGCTATTTTATTGCTCGATAGCCGATTTTTTAATACATTTTCACCTATTTTTTATGGGATAACCATCCTGCTACTGATTTTAGTGCTCATAATCGGTCGGAATGTGGGTGGTAACCAAGCATGGATTCCTATTGGTAATTTCCGACTTCAACCCTCCGAATTTGCCAAATTTGCAACCTGCCTAATGCTAGCTAGATACCTAAGCTCTGGAACCATAAAAATTCAGGATATTAAAACACAGTTATTTGCTGCATTCATCATTCTTATTCCTACAGCGCTCATACTCCTACAACCCGATGCAGGTTCTGCACTAACATTTAGCTCTTTAATATTGGTTTTATATCGTGAGGGACTCTCGGGCTATTTCTTGCTTATTGAAGGATTAGCTATAATTCTCTTTATTTTGACGGTGCTATACAATAAATATTTAGTGCTTACAGGTGTTTTAATCGCAGCAGGAACTTGGGTCTATTTCAACCGAAAAAGCCGAAATATGATTAAAGTGACAGGCTGGGGCGTACTTTTTTCGGTACTTTTTATCTTTTCAGTCGATTTTGCCTACAATAAAATACTGAAGCCACATCAAAGAAACCGAATTGACCTGATACTAGGGAAAGTTGATGATCCCCGCGGAATTGGCTATAATCTCAATCAATCAAAAATTGCAATTGGCTCTGGCGGACTATGGGGCAAAGGTTACCTTCAAGGAACACAAACAAAATACGATTTTGTGCCTGAGCAGAGTACCGATTTCATTTTTTGTACAGTAGGTGAAGAATGGGGATTTGCAGGAAGCTTTATAGTTGTGATTCTCTACCTCTTCCTCCTCATGAGAATTGTTAATATCGCAGAGCGACAAAGATCATCCATGTCGCGAATTTATGGCTATGGAGTGGCATCCATCTTATTTTTCCATATTTTCATAAATATTGGAATGACTATCGGATTAATCCCAGTAATTGGAATACCACTGCCATTTTTAAGCTATGGAGGCTCTTCGCTGTGGAGTTTTACGATTTTATTATTTATTCTCCTCAAATTCGACTCTAATCGAATGGGAATTAATTAGAAAATCGGCGATTTAAAATTTCGTAGAATTTATCTGCAACATCCTGCTTTTCAGCCCAATTATTCTTGACAGCATAATTTTGCTTCAAGAAATTATCGGCGGCATCAAAGCTATCAAAACGATTGATAAGCTCAATCGCTTCGCTGTAAGCTAGGCTATACCCGTTAAAAAGATCACGCACAAATTGAAGTTTATCATTTAGGCTAATTAAACTCTTTAAATCTTTTACTTGTCTTTGACTAAATTGACCCGAAACTGTATTTTGAGATGTTTGAGCAGAAAGCACCTCATTTAAGGTAAGTGATTGAGCCTCTGGTTCAGACGCCCTAATTGGATGCTCATTTTCAATTGGCTTAACCTCCTCTTGTGGCTTTTCAATTTGTGAAACAATCGGCTTGAAAGAAACTTCAGGTAAAAACTCTTCTTCAGGTATGGTTTTCAATCTTGTTTTTTCATCAATCACCCGCATCTCTTCTTCGGTTAAAGGGCGGTCAAAAAGCTCCTCTGCCGACTTATCCTCAAATTCAAAAGTTTCGACCAGGTCATCTTGAATTTCTAATTTCCATTCCGGAATTTTAACTTCTATTTTTTCCTCTTCAAAAGCCTCAATTTCCTGAGCTTCAATCGTAAAGTTATGAACCACCGGCATTTGCTCTTCCTCCGGCTCTACCTCAGAAACGATAGGTTTTGAAACAAGAGGCTCTGTTAAAACCGCTTCCGAATCCTTTGAAGATTCAGCATTTAGCTTTAAAAGAATTGAAATATGGTTGGATAGAAAATCAGCGTTTGCTGCAAAAAGTTCAAGCTCCAAATCATTTAAATGATCTGGATTTTTGGACAGGTATTCAAATTGTTCGTTAAGCTCAGAAATAATACCAGCAACTCTATTAAAAATCTCTCTCTTATTCATCATCATTACAACATGTTTTTGGGTCTCAAAAATGCCTCCAATGGGCTTTGGGTAAAATAGATTGGTTCAAATATAAGCACATTTATCTTAAATAGATATTAATATTAAAAGCGCTTAGCCCTCAATCTGCAAGAAATTTCGGATATTAGCACAAAGAAAAACAGGGAAAATAGCATGTTGTTTAGTGAGCAAAATTTTAAACGTAGAAATGAACTTGGCGGAAGTATTGAAGTTATTTGTGGATCTATGTTTTCCGGAAAAACGGAAGAACTAATCCGAAGACTTCGTCGCGCACAAATTGCCAAGTTGAACGTTGAAATTTTTAAGCCTAAAACAGACACTCGCTACGATGAAAACTCGGTTGTTTCCCACGACCAAAACTCCATTCACTCCACTCCCGTTGAAAATGCCGCATCCATACTTCTATTGGGTGCAAATACAGAAGTTGTAGGAATCGACGAAGCCCAGTTTTTTGACGACGAACTACCCGATGTATGCAATAAACTGGCAAACCGCGGCATTCGCGTGGTGATTGCCGGATTGGATATGGATTATCTTGGAAATCCTTTCGGTCCGATGCCTGCCCTCATGTCAATTGCCGAAATAGTAACAAAAGTACATGCTGTTTGTTTGCAATGTGGCGGACCAGCAACTTATTCGTTCCGGACTTCTAACAGTGATGCTAAAATACTTCTTGGCGAAAAAGAAAGCTATGAACCTCGTTGCAGAACATGCTACAATAAGGTAGACTAGAGTAATTTAAAAAAATTAAGGCTTAATTATCTAGAAATAATCATTCTCAATGATTTCTCCTTGCCTCCATAAAGCATTTTATAGATATAAATACCAGGAGTCAAATCGGTTAAACTAGGGCTAATAGTATGAAAACCTCTAGTAGTCAACCCATTATATAATTCCCTTACCGACTGACCAAGTGAATTATACAATTGAATAGAAACCATTCCCTCAACAGCGACACCAAATTCAATGGTACTTAAATTAATTGCTGGGTTGGGATAATTTTGCTTGAGTATGAATCCAGCAGCATTGAGATCATTTAGTTCCTTATTTAATTCATCGTATTTTTTCTGAGCAGCTGCAGCAGATGCCTGCAAATCAGTCAAATTATCGCCTGCCAACAAGGCAAAAGCCACCTTCACAGAACCGTTCGGAGGAATATTAAATGGTCCGTTGCCCGAAACAAACATCACATCATAACCATTTGCAGAATTTTCACCTAAGCTTGTCGACTTAATGCCACTTGATAAACTTAAAAACTTCTCTGAAATACTGAAACCATTACCCGTCTCCAGTGGGTCGCCCACAACTTGATATGACATCGGATAATAATTCGGTCTGCCAGTGGTAGTAAGTTGCTTGACACCTGCATAGGGCGTAGCACCAAACTTGCCATAAACATATCCCAATCGATTAAAAACATCATATTGAGTGATATCTCTTCCATTGGCATCCACATCCCAATCCGTAAAAAGCCCCAAATAGATACCATTTAAAGCTATGAAACTTTTGTTCTTAAGCTCATATTCGGCGAGGATATACTTATCATCTGGCGACTTAGAGTAGGCTCTAATAGTGTTTTTAATAGAGATATTAATGGGCTTGGGACTCGCAGAATCATCAAACTCGCTTTGACCTAGAAAAGCAACATCTACAGCATCATTTTCAAAGACCTTAATTTTCTTAAGAAAATGTTCATCGGCACTCCCCGAATCATTTCTTGTATTATTTGAAACTTGGGATGAAGAAGCACCAATCATCAATGAGGCTTCATACAATAAAGGATCATTTTTATAGATAAAACCTAATCCCTTTTCGGCATTGCCATCACTAAAACCAATACGACCAATGCTAGTCATACTGCTAGAAACCTGATTTACTTCAATATTTAGGTAGTCAAGTGCGACATTAATCTGAAATTTTTCTTGATCAGTATATGGATTTGATGCAGTGTAAGTAATTATAAAATCAACAAGCTCATTTTCAGTAATTGTTGGTTTTAAATAAACTCGGAATGGGCCAACCATTCTTTTAATCTCTGAGGTGGCCATATTACCCAAGGCAAATTCTTGATCCAAAATTTGAATATTGGGATTGCTAGAGCTTAATTTAGCTAACACTGAGGTAGCTGGTGATAAAATATTCTTGAGGTCGAAAAATAAACGTAAGGTATCCCCTGCTGGCCGGGAGCCATTACCCTTATCCAAAACAGTTAATTTTTGATTGCGAATAGCAGGTACTGCCTCCGAAACGGCACGAAAAACATTCAATCGACCTCTACCCAGGTTCCCAACAAAATTGGGATTTAAGGCATCAATATTATCTGCGGTAGCCAATAACTGTTCACGCACCTGCACCATATCAAAAAGAGGAAAACGAGCTTTCACCAATGCGGCGGCACTTGAAACTATGGGAGCAGATAAGGAAGTCCCGCGACTAATACCATATCTATTTGCATTGGCAGTAGTAAACACATCACCAGGTGCTGCGATAGAAATCGTGCTTCCATAATTAGAATAACTGGCTTTGCGGTCGCTAGCATCTACTGCCGCTACCCCTAGCACTCCGAGGTAACTTGCTGGGAAACTGGGCGTGCGACTATTTTCATTTCCTGAGGCAGCAATAACAAGACTCCCACGCGAAATTGCATAATTGATAATATCCTGCCCGAAAGAACCACCTCCTGGTCCGCCCCATGAACAATTGATAATATGAGCTCCATTATCAGCAGCATATTTAATGCCCTCATAACCCCTATAAATTGCCTTCGCATTATTATCAGCACCAGCCTTCACAATCATTAATTTGGCATTAAAGGCCACACTCGAAATACCAATTCCATTGTTTGAAACCGCCGAAGCAACACCACTCACGCGGACCCCGTGATCGGTACTATCGCTCTTCACATCTGGATCATTATCCTCTATGGGATTACTTCCGCTAAGGCCTACCAGATCCTTCCCAGGCAAAATAATATTGGCCTTGAGGTCCACATGGTCTAAATCCGAACCCGAATCAACAATGGCAATAATTGAATTTGAGGAGTTCCGAATGATATCCCAAGCCTGATCTGCCTTAACCTGACGTAAAAAATTCTGATTAGATAAATAAAATGGATCATTTGGGACAAAATCTGTATAATAAATGTAGCTGGGCTCTGCATACTCGACCATAGGATCTAAAAGCAGTTCGTTTATTAGCTCAACAATACTTTTTTTAGAAGAATAATTAAGCTCATAAATTCGGTTTAAACCGATGCTATCTAGCTGTGGCGAATTATTGAATTCTGGATTAGCATTTGTTTGCAAAGCATCCTGAAAAAGAGCTTTGAATGTATTTATATTGGCCGACTTCAATTTCAAATCTTTCACACTAAAACTTTGGATAATTGAACGAAGCTCAGTGTTAGATTTAGCTTCTCTAAATTTGATGATAATGGTATTTGGAAGATAATTCTTAGAGCTTACACCGATTGGCAAAGTAAATTTCCGTGGCTGAGTAGACTTAGGATCATCATTCCCAAATGAAGAAAAAACAGAGAAAAAAAAGAATAGCAGAAATACAGCTCTCATATAGGAATATTTACAAAAATACTAAAATATAGCAATATTTTCATTAAAACCCAACTAAAACGGATTAAATAGAGTTTTTATTACTTGTCATTGCGAGCGCAGCGAAGCAATCCATGCCCTGCCAATATGAGTTTGCTTCGTCGTACCTCCTCGCAATGACATGGTGGGTGGCAGTGTCATTGCGAGCGTAGCGAAGCAATCCATTCCCTGCCAGCATGAGTTTGCTTCGTCGTACCTCCTCGCAATGACATGGCGCTTAAAACATTAAGAAAGTAAGGGTATTAAAAAAGAACAATTGTGTTTCATGAAAGAGGACAGGTCGCGACCTGTCCCTACGAGCGATCTCAAATCTCATATCTCATGTCTCACATCTAATATCTCAATACTAAATACTACCTACTAAATACTATTTTCCCTATTTTTAATACAAATTCCAAACTCATGAAAAAAACACTAATCCTCCTACTATTCATCCATCAGCTTGCCATTGCGCAAAACAACCCCAAGGAAAGTCCCAATTTAATCGTCATTACCACCGATGGATTGAGGTGGCAGGAAGTGTTTAATGGCGTAGATAAAGATATATTGACCAGCAGAAGTGTGAATAAAAGCGATAGCGCAGCCATTGCTAAGAACTATTCGGCGAACAATCCTCAGGAAAGCAGGAAGAAATTAATGCCGTTTTTATGGTCAATCGGGAAGGAAAAGGGTATAATTTTTGGAAATAGAAATCTAAATAGTCTGGCGGAAGTATCTAACCCCTACTGGTTTTCCTATCCAGGATATAGCGAATTGCTAACAGGATATGTTGATACTTTAATCAACACGAACGACTATAAACCAAATCCGCATAGCAATTTATTTGCCTTTTTAAACAAGCAGAATGCTTACAAGGGAAAAGTAGCCGCTTTTGGAGCTTGGAATGCTTTCAACCGTATTTTGAACGAAGAAAATTCAGGTTTTCCGGTTATCAATGCTTTTGAGCCTGTAAATAGTATTGTGAAAGATGAAGTGAGCGATCAAATGTCGGCCATGTTAAAAGATAGCTATAAGCCTTTCCATGAAGTGGAATGTTTGGATGTATTTACTCATTACCAGGCTCTTCATTATTTGAAAACTCAGAAGCCAAAGGCGATGTACATCTCTTATGGCGAGACGGATGAATGGGCGCATTATGATAAATATGCAAATTATTTAGATGCCGCGCATCAAGTGGATCAATGGATTGGTGATATCTGGACTTGGGTGCAAAACACTCCCGGTTATAAGGATAATACCTATATTTTAATTGCAACGGACCATGGTAGAGGTTGGAAAAATGAGTGGACTAGCCATGGTGCAAGTATAAAGGATGCCAATTATGTTTGGTTTGCTTTAATGGGTCCGAATTTGGCTACTAAAGGTAAATTAGGCGAACAGGAAGGTGGGAATAAGGTTTTCCAGAAGCAATTAGCCGCCACCATGCTGGATTTAATGGGGCTGGATTTTAAGGTAGAGCATGAGGTTGGGGTTGGGATATTTAGGTAGAGACACACGGCCGTGTGTCTCGTTTCATACCAAATCAAACACAATTATACATTTCAATCAAATCAAACCCCATTACAGGTGGTTAAAATGGAATGAATCGGTCGTCGTAGAGGCACACGGCCGTGTGTCTCCCATAATCCCACATCAAACACAATTATTCGTTTCAATGAAATTAAATGCCATTACAGGTGGTTAAAATGGAATGAATCGGTGGTCGTAGAGAGACACACGGCCGTGTGTCTCTACCGTGTAAAAACCCGATCCCCATCAAACAAAAAAACCCCCGATTTTCATCGGAGGTTTCGTACCCAGCGCCGGAATCGAACCGGCACAGTTTCCTATCGGTGTTTGAGACCGACGCGTCTACCAGTTCCGCCAGCTGGGCATTTTGATTAGGCTTGATCTAAATTCACAAACCTTAGCGGTATTTTGAAGAAAAATTCTTCGGGACAAACATAAATAAAATTTTAATATTTTAAATGCCTTTTGAGCAAATTCGCTCCAATTTTAGCCTCTAAATTTATTCATGCTCTCCCTAATACGGAGTAAATATTTTTGTCGATACCATATATCTTTGATAGTCAGAAGGATAGTATCCACATCTTTGCCCTCTCTCCTATCAAACTCGTCTGTAGATTGCTTCAACTCATCAAAAAGGCTGAGCTCCATACCATCCACCATCTGTGTTAATTCGGCTAATTTTATCTCATCATGGTCAAATTCCATCTCCATCAAAGCTTCATTCACATCCATCATATCCATCAGGAAGTCCTGCGGCAATACATATTTATCGCCATCGGCAAGCAAATTCTGCAAACCAAGAATATATTCAATGCGCTTTAAAGGATCAGAAATCACCTGAAAAGCCTTGTTATTTAAGGTTGAAAGTTCTAATATTTCGGCCTGCTTCTCCTCATCTTCATTCACATAAAAATCGGGGTGATAGCGCTTGCTCAGTTCGTAGAATTTCTTCTTCAACTTTTGCTCGTCTATAGCAAAACTAATGGGTAAATCATAAAATTCGAAATAATTAATCTCGCTCATGATGCATTCAAATGATTCTAATTAATTCGCTTTAAATCGGTTTTAATTGATGATGTGTTTGAAAATATCACTTCCAAAAACAAATACCATCAGGGTGACTAAAATTACGAATCCAACCATTTGAGCGCGTTCCATAAATTTATCGCCAAGAGGCTTACCTTTAATCATTTCAATGATCAAAAAGACTGCATGACCACCATCCAAAGCTGGTATTGGCAATAAATTCATTAAGGCTAGGGCCATAGAAAGTAATCCAACAAGGCTCCAAAATTTCACCCAATTAACGGTCCCGCCAAACATAGTCGCAATGCCAATTGGTCCAGTGAAAGCTTTATTTGCCTGCACCTGACCCGTAGCCACTTTTCCTAAACCTTTGGCATTATCCATGAATGAACCCCAAGCTTTTGAAGCTCCAACAGGTAATGAACCTATAAATCCGTATTCAACAGTCTCAATTGGGAGATTAAAATATTGAGGGACAGCAATTCCAATAGTTCCATCCTCTGCTACATTAGTTGGTACTTCCAAAGTTTTATTATCACGCACAAGACTTAGCGTAATTACCTTGTTTTTATTGGCTTGAACTTCCGATTTAAACTCATCGTAAAATACTACTGGCTTTGTATTTACGGCTAAAATACTATCACCCACCTGAATTCCTGCTTTTTCTGCATTCCCTCCCGGTGCAATTTGAGCTATTCCTGATAATTTTACTCTTGGCTCCACAAACTGTGCGATACCTAAGTCGGATACTTTTTCAAGGATATTGCCAGGCACCTGAATTGTTTTTGTCTCAGCACCACGTGCAACACTCAGCTCGGTATTTCCTAGCAGGACTTTAGAGCTCGTTAATTCATCAAAACGGGCAACAGGCTTACCATTTACCGCTGTAATTTTATCTCCACTTTGAAGTCCGATTTCCTTTCCAATTAATCCTGGCGCAATTCCATCGGGCAATTTATCATTGGGAATGAATGTTTCTCCATTCTTTAGGGTTAGCATCCAGAAAATAAAAATACCTAAAACAATGTTTACTGTTACGCCACCAAGCATCACAATTAAGCGCTGCCAAGCTGGTTTTGAACGGAATTCCCATGGTTCTGGCGGACCGGCCAATTGTTCGGTATCCATCGACTCATCGATCATCCCTGAGATCTTCACATAGCCTCCCAAAGGAAGCCAGCCGATACCGTATTCGCAGCCTTTATAATTAAAACTGAATAATTTAAACCCCCAAGCATCAAAAAACAAGTAAAATTTCTCTACCCTGATGCCAAAAGCACGAGCCGCAAAAAAGTGCCCTGCCTCATGTAAAATGATTAAAATTGATAATCCCAATAACAGCTGACCCGTCATTACTAATCCATCCATGCCTTTTCTTCTATTTTATTTAATTTAAAAACTATTATTTATCACTAATTCTTGCGCATAAATGCGTGTATTTTTGTCGCTCTCCATATAATCTTCAAGTGTCGGATTTTCCACAAAGGCCATTTCGCGCATACATTTCTCAATCACATCACTCATTTGTAGGAATCCTATACGCATGTTCAAAAATTCTGCCACAACCACTTCATTAGCTGCATTGATCACACATGGCATATTTCCGCCCTTATTTAAGGCCTCAAACGCTAAAGCCAGGTTGCGGAACGTCTTTTTGTCAGCCTCCTCAAAACTTAAATTGGGGTAATCCATAAAGTTAAATCTTGGGAAACTATTTTCTATCCTTTGCGGATATGCCAATGCATACTGAATAGGCAATTTCATGTCGGGAAGTCCCATTTGCGCCTTCATTGAGCCGTCTTTGAACTGTACGATGGAATGTACAATGGATTGGGGATGAACGATAACATCAATTTGAGAGACATCTAGATCAAAAAGCCACTTCGCTTCAATCACTTCCAGACCCTTGTTCATCAAACTCGCCGAATCGATCGTAATCTTTTCACCCATCACCCAATTGGGGTGTTTCAGGGCCTCCTTGCGAGAAATAGTTGATAGAAATTCGGCATCCCGCCCACGGAATGGTCCGCCAGAAGCCGTTAAATATATTTTCTCAATGGGATTATGATCCTCACCTGCCAAACATTGAAAAATGGCAGAATGTTCCGAATCTACGGGTAAAATCTTTACGCCATGCTCCTTCGCAAGACTATAAACTAATTCGCCCGCAACCACTAAAGTTTCTTTATTTGCTAAAGCGATGTCTTTCCCAGCTTTAATGGCAGCTAAGGTGGGAATCAATCCCGCAAAACCGACCATCGCTGTTAAAACTAAGGTGATTTCTGGCTTCGAAAGTACCTCGCAAAGCTCATCTATCCCACATAAAACCTTAGTCTGGGTTGCGCTCAAAGCATTTTTAACCTCCGCGAATTTAGATTCATTAGTCACCACAACAAATGGAGGATTAAACTCCAATGCCTGTTTAACGAGTAAATCAGCATTATTATTGGCGGTAAGCACAAAAACTTTAAAGCGATCCGAATTTTGACGAACCACCTCCAATGCCTGGGTGCCAATGCTTCCTGTAGAGCCTAGAATAGCAATATGTTTCATATTATATGCTTCGCCAAAATTTGTTGCCATCAAAGGAAATCGGTTATTTTTTAAGCCTGAAAATCAGGAATTGGTTAAAATATTAATTTTTTGAGGAATTTACACTATTTGATAATCCATTTATTCAATTCTTCTGCTATATGTCTGTCATTTGACAAACGCGGGACTTTATTTTGTCCGCCCAGCTTACCCTGACTCTTCATATAATTCCGGAAAGCGTCTTTTTCTAGTTTCTGCATGACCAAAGGCCTCAAAATCTTCCCTTCAATCAGATCAAGATAGTAAACGTTTTTCTTTTGTAGGGCTTGATCAACCTTCAGACTAAAACTCGCTAAGTCGGCTGGTGGGCGTGCAAATTCAACATACCATTCGTGGTAGGGTAGTTCAGAGCTTGCGGGACTTACCTGCGGGGCGACTGTAAATTCGGTGATTTCTACACCTTCCTGGCTTGCTACCGACAAAATAGCATGTTCAACCTCTTCCCCAATTACATGCTCCCCAAAAGCAGAAATAAAGTGTTTTATTCTTCCAGAAACAATAATTCGATAAGGATCTTGCGATACAAATTTTACGGTATCACCGATACTATATCCCCATAAACCAGCGCTTGTATTCAGAATGATGGCGTAATTTTTATTTAACTCAACCTCTTCCAAAGATATACGTGTTGGATTTTCATTAAAATACTCATCAGTAGGAATAAATTCATAGAAAATACCCGCATCAACGAGTAAAAGCAATCCTTTTTCTTCTTGGGAATCCTGAAAAGCGATAAATCCTTCGGAAGCAGGGTAAGTTTCAATAGAATCTACTCTCCTACCGATACTTTCCTCTAAACGAGCACGATAAGGCTCAAAATTTACCCCTCCGTAGACAAAAAGTGAGAAGTTTTTGAAGATTTTGGCGATTTTCTTACCTC
>NZ_JBIIPN010000135.1:0-6992 GCF_044342615.1 Daejeonella sp.
AGCGGAACTATTAAAGGCACCATTGGTGCTGGTTATAAAATCATTACTACGATCTTTAAGTATTTATAAATTAATGTTCAATTGTAATAAAAGCATACTTAGTTCAGAAAACATAATCCTGAGTATAGGCGTGTTTATCTCTGTGATTTGTTATTTGCTATTAGGATACTATACCGAACGAACTGAAACTATTCAATTGTTTACCGGAATTATCTTGCTTTTTTCTTTCTATTTATTTGTTGTTTTCAAGCCCAGTTTATCTGACAGGAACTTTAATTTTATCTTAATATCCTCTTTTTTATTTAGAGCCATATTCATTCTGGCTGTTCCCGCACTTTCTGATGATTACTTTCGATTTATTTGGGATGGTCGTTTGATTGAAGAAGGTATCAATCCGTTTTTGTATTTGCCTGATGAAGTTCAAAAGCAATCTTTACTTGTCGGTGAAATGAATAACGCGCTTTATCTTAAAATGAATTCCCCCAATTATTATTCTGTATATCCACCTGTACTACAATTTATTTTTTTTATTTCCTCAAAGCTTTCATTTTCAAGCAATTATGGAGCTATAATTGTTTTACGAGTAGTTATTTTACTAGCTGAAATTGGCAGCTATTTTTTTCTCCGAAAAATCATTTCTTTATTAAAATTACCCAAAAACAGAATTCTTATTTATCTATTAAATCCATTGGTGATTATTGAAATCAGCGGTAATCTGCATTTTGAAGGAGTAATGTTATTTTTTATTGTTTCTTCCTTTTATTTTTTATTGGCAAATAACATTATTTTTTCTTCAATCTTGTTTTCATTGGCAGTAAGCACAAAACTGCTTCCTTTAGTTTTATTACCATTAATCATTAAAAAGGTTGGCTTAAAAAAAGGCTTTATTTATTCTTTGCTTGTCCTAATGTTAATCTCTGTTTTGTTCCTGCCTTTTATAAATCAAGAACTAATAAGCAATATTGGAACTAGTGTAGGATTGTATTTCCAGAAATTTGAATTTAATGCAAGCATTTATTATTTAGCACGATGGGTAGGGTTTCAAATTTCAGGTTATAATGAAATTGCAATAATTGGCAAACTATTTCCTATCATATCTTTTGCGCTAATTATGTTTATCTCGTTCAAATCTAAACTCAAGCAAAGCGATAAAATATTTTTTGAGAGTGCGCTAACAATACTCTTTGTATATTATCTGTTTTCATTAATAATACATCCTTGGTACTTAACTTTTTTGGTATTAATCAGTGTGTTTTCAACCCATCGATTCGCACTCATATGGTCCTTACTTATTTTTATAACTTATTTAACTTATGCTTCCATACCTTATGAGGAAAATGTTTGGGTATTATTGCTTGAATATGGGATAGTAATAACCTGGTATTTAAGTGAGAGGAATAAATTAAAACTTGCCTAGGTCTTTAACTACTATTTTCTACCTGCTATATTTATTTTTCAAAAGCGAGGGGCGATACCGCCACGTTGTTTAATTTCGCCCTTTCAGGGCTATGTGTTTTATTTTTTACAAGCGAGGGGCGATACCACCTCGCTAGAATATTTCGCCCTTTCAGGGCTATGTGTTTATCTTTCACAAGCCATAAAATTCAAAACGCTGAATAGTTGATGTATCAATCCCAAACATACTTTTCGTCATAATCAACATTATTTTTTTTCAAAATAGCTCGATATTCATCCTGAAATATTTTTTTACTGTGATGTTTGTGCTGATTGGCGATGTACCTGATAACAGTATCAACGTCTGCCGGATTTACAGAAAATGCTCCATAACCATCTTGCCAATAAAAGTTTTCGTAGCCTGTTCCTTTTGTTTTTATCCATTTGGAAGAATGTGATTTTAATTCTTCCATCAGCTTCATCAAGGCTATCTTTTTTGATAGCATGCAGAGTATGTGGATATGGTCGCTTTAGCCGCCAACTTTTATAACTGTACATTCGAGTTTATTACAGATGCCGCCAAGATAGGCATGTAGTTCTGCTTCCACAGGTGGATGTATAAGCGGTTGGCGATGCTTGGTGCTGAATACAAGGTGTATGTAGTTTTTTACTAGTGACTGTCCCATTTTTATTTATTAATGGAGAATTTGTATAGCCATGAAATGGTATTAAATCCTAATATAATTATCTCTATATTAATTCGCAATTAGTGATAGCTTGCATAAAAGCCCTGAAGGGGCGTAATATATTTTAGCAAGAAGGTAAAGCCCCTTGCTTTATGTGGTTTTATGATTTTATTAGCGATGGGCGAGATACCGCGTCATTAGGGTATTACGCCCTTTCAGGGCTTGGGGATGACGTTAGCGATGTTCTATAACGAGTTATTAGCGATGGGCGATACCTCATCGTTAGGGTATTACGCCTTTTCAGGGCTTGGGGATGACGTTAGCGATGGGCTATAACGATTTATTAGCGATGGGCGATACCTCATCGTTAGGGTATTACGCCTTTTCAGGGCTTGGGGATGACGTTAGCGATGTTCTATAACGATTTATTAGCGATGGGCTATACCTAATCGTTAGGGTATTATGCCTTTTCAGGGCTTGGGGATGCTACATCGTTAGTATTTAATAATATCGATTACCAACCAAATAATTAGTAACATAATCCTTAACCCCCTCTTCTAAGCTATAAAAATCTTGATTATAACCGATGGAGCGTAGTTTGTTCATATTTGCTTCGGTGAAGTATTGGTACTTTTCGCGGATATCTTCAGGTGTTGGGACAAAGGAAATTTCTGGGTCTTTGTTTAAGGCATAAAAAGTACTTTTAGCGAGGTCTAGGAAGGTTCTAGCTTTGCCGGTACCCAAATTATAAATGCCTGAATCTTTGCGGTGATGCATTAAAAAATATAAGATATTGACTACATCTTTAACATATACAAAATCACGCATCTGTTCGCCATCCTTAAATTCAGGATTATGTGATTGGAACAACTTCATGGATCCAGTTTTTTGAATCTGATTGAAAGTATGGAAAATCACAGAGGCCATTCTGCCCTTGTGGTACTCATTAGGACCATAAACATTAAAGAATTTTAATCACGACCAGAAATATGGCTTTTTGTCTTGTTTTAATGCCCAAATATCAAACTCATTCTTTGAGTCGCCATAAGGATTTAAAGGCTTAAGCATTGGTATTTTACTTTCATCATCATCATAACCCAATTCGCCTAGCCCGTAGGTGGCTGCTGATGAAGCATATACCAATGGTAATCCAAATTCTGTGCAGATATTCCAAAGGCTCTTGGTATAATCCAGATTTAAGCGGTTAAGTAATTCGCTATCCATTTCGGTAGTGTCTGTACGGGCGCCGATATGAAAGATAAATTGAACGTGTAGGTGATTTTCGCGCAGCCATGTTGGAAAAATATCGCGTTCCACCTTACTTCTGAATTTCTTGCCTTCAAAGTTTTTATTCTTTAATTCATTTGAGAAATCATCAACTAGGATTAGGTCATAATAACCCTCATCGTTTAGTTTTTGAATTAAACAACTACCAATAAATCCTGCTGCTCCTGTTATGATGATCATGATAAAAAATGATTGTGTGCAATTATAAGAATAAGTTTTGTTGGGTTTGTGGAATAATCCCCACTTTTTGGGCATGCTCAAAGAAAGTCTCTACGGCTTTACGCCCAACATCGCCTAAATCAAGCGAAAATTGATTTACATATAATTCGATGTGTTTATTAACTACATCTTTACTCATTTCTTGAGAAAGTGAGCAAATAAAATCCATGCCTGATGAAGGATTATCAAAAGCATATTGAACACTGCGTTTAATGATGCGGTTTACTTTTTGTTTTATATCATCAGGAAGCTTCCTTTTAATCATAATACCACCAAGTGGGATTGGTCCATGGGTAAGATTTTCCCAAAACTCACCTAAATCAATAATTTTTAGAAGCCCCTTTTCTTGGTAAATAAATCGGTTTTCATGGATAATCACACCCAAATCAATTTCCTGATTAATTAGCGCCGATTCGATCTCAAAAAATTTCATTTCCTGTTTATTTTTTGCATCCGGAAAGGCTAAGCTCAACAAAAAATTAGCGGTAGTATATTTCCCTGGAATACCAATGAGAAGATCTTCTACAGGCTTATTTAGCCTTTTTATGCTATCCTTGCTGCTTTTTGTCTCGAAAGCTTGGGCAATATCCTCATTTTTACAGATTAACAGTGGCCCAACTCCGAAGCCCAATGCACTGCCTGAATGTAGTAAAACATAATGTTCGCAAAGGTGTGCATAAGCATGGTAGCTTAATTTGGTGATATCGAGTTCATTTTTGAATGCTTTTTGGTTGAGCGTTTCAACATCCTCATAAAGCACCTCAAATTCTAAACCTTCGGTATCAATTTTTTGATGAATCATGGCATCAAAAATAAAGGTATCGTTAGGGCAGGGTGAAAATCCGAGACTTAATTTCATGACTCAAAAATCTGGATTAAAGTATCATTTAGTTTTTTTATGGCTAATCCGATTTTCCATTTTTCGCGATTGCGTTTTTCCACAATATTAGAAATGGCGCGAATTTGCATGCAGCATGTTTTGGTCTGCTCACAGGCATAGAAAAAGGCAGCTCCTTCCATATTTTCGATATCAGGATTAAATCGAGCGACTATTTTGGAAATAGAATTTTCGTTTCCATGCACTTTATTAACTGTAATTGCCTTCACTGACATTAAATTATTCAGTTTTGGAAATAGCAGGTTAGGTTTTGAAAAATAGGTGCTTCTTCCTAATCCGAGGGCTTCTATGGTTAAAAATTCATCCCCATTTTCGGCACCTAGTTCAGAAAAGGTATCTTCTTTTACTTGGCAAATATCACCAGGATTAAGCTCTGCAATGAAACTGCCAGCAATTCCGACATTGATGGCTAGGTCGAAATGATGCTCGCTGAGAGCTTTCCCGACAGAAAATGCGGTAGGGACCATCCCAACTCCGCCAATTAAAACCTTTATTTGATAATTGCCAAAGCTTTTATCATATGGAAGCTCATCTCTAAAAGAGAAATGAGTTAAAAATGGTTCTATCTCGGCCTTTGTGGCGGCTACAAGTAGTATTTTCATGTTGCAATTTACGCAATTAGCTTCATTTGTTATTAAGGCATATTTTACTTTCAGTATATTTGTGTTTTAATTGATAAAAAATGATCTATATAACTCGAAAAGAGAAGTTTAATGCGGCCCATAAGCTATTCCGCGAAGAATGGAGCGATGAAAAGAATTTGGAAACTTTCGGAAAATGCTCAAATCCTAATTGGCATGGCCATAATTATGAGCTTTTTGTAACGGTAAAGGGCGAAATTAATCCCGAAACTGGTTTTGTGATTGATTTAAAAGAGTTAAAACGAATCATCAGATTGCATGTAACAGATGTTATTGATCATAGAAATATTAATCTTGATGTAGCATTTATGAAAGGCAAAATGGCTTCCACAGAGGTGTTAGCTGTAACTATTTTTGAGGTTTTAAAAACTCATATAAACGATCAGTTTGCTACCTTACATTCGGTAAAACTGTATGAAACCGAGAATAATTTCGTTGAATATTTCGGTTAATTTCAAATAAATTAGGTTTATAAATGCAAGAAAACAAGCACTCCTCAGAAGAAAAATTAGATGGTTATACCAAAATTGACCATTATGATCCCGCTAGGATTGAACGTATTGCAGCTCACTATAAGGAGATTTTACTTGAGTTGGGCGAAGATCCTACAAGAGAGGGTTTGATTCAAACACCAGTACGTGTTGCAAAGGCTTTACAATTTTTAACACATGGTTATGATGCCAAGCCAGAGGATATCCTACGTAGCGCAATGTTCAAGGAAGATTATAACCAAATGGTTGTGGTAAAGGATATCGAAGTATTTTCGATGTGCGAACATCACATGCTCCCATTTTTTGGGAAGGCTCATATAGCCTATATTCCCAATGGGCATATTGTAGGATTGAGTAAAATACCACGTGTTGTAGATGCCTTTGCCCGTCGTTTGCAGGTACAGGAGCGTTTAACTAATGAGATTCGCGATTGTATTCAAGATACCCTTGATGCGGCTGGAGTGGCAGTTGTGATTGAATGTAAGCATTTATGCATGTCGATGCGTGGAATACAGAAACAAAATTCGGTAACTACAACTTCAGCATTTACAGGAGCTTTCGTAAATGAAACAACACGTAAAGAATTTTTAAGGTTGATTACAGCGAGCTTAATTTAAGCCGTTTTTTATAATTATAAAATTAGATTGATATGAAATCATATATATTTCCTGGGCAGGGAGCCCAATTTATTGGTATGGGAAAAGATCTTTATGAGCATTCCTCTAGTGCTAAGGACTTATTTGAGCGTGCCAATGAGATTTTAGGTTTCAGAATAACTGATATTATGTTTTCGGGGACTGATGAAGATTTAAAGCAGACTAATGTTACACAACCTGCTATTTTTTTACATTCGGTTATTTTGGCTAAAGAGTTAAAAAGCAATTTTAATCCGGATATGGTTGCTGGTCATTCCTTAGGCGAGTTTTCTGCTTTAGTAGCCGCCGAAGCGCTATCTTTTGAAGATGGATTACGTTTGGTAAGTGCTCGTGCAAATGCCATGCAAAAGGCTTGTGAAATTCAGCCTTCCACGATGGCAGCTATTTTGGGTTTAGACGATTTTACTGTAGAAGATATTTGTCAGCGTGTAAGCGATGTAGTTGTACCAGCAAACTATAACTGTCCGGGGCAGCTAGTAATTTCTGGAAGTATTGAGGGTGTGGATAAAGCATGTGAACTTTTGCTAGCAGCAGGCGCTAAACGCGCTTTAAAGCTAAATGTGGGCGGTGCTTTCCATTCACCATTGATGGAGCTTGCTCGTGTTGAATTGCAAGCTGCTATTGAAAACACCGAAATAAAAGAGCCTATTTGCCCAATTTATCAAAATATTGATGCAAAGCCTTATAAAGATGTGCCAAGCATTAAGCATAATTTAATT
>NZ_JBIIPN010000136.1:0-6876 GCF_044342615.1 Daejeonella sp.
AAAAGCTTGATACACAATCAATTGATGATGAAACAAGCCTAATTCAACTAGAAGCTTATTCATCTGATCATACAGTAATTGATGTCGAACATAAATCGAAAATGCAATTTGTAAATTTGGCGATTTCTCAATTATCACCATTGGATGCGGCAATAATTACCCTTTTTTATCAAGGGGAGCAATCGCTAGAAGAAATTGCCCAGGCGCTAGGCATGGAATCAAATACTGTAAAAGTAAAATTGCATCGAGCAAGACAGCGTTTGAAAGAGAAAATTGAAGGAGTTTTAAAGCAGGAAGTGAGGGACTTATTATGAACAATTTTGAACAAATAATTTGGAATTATCTGGATGGACATGTTTCTGTTGAGGAAAAAGTACTTATTGAGCAATTATTGAAATCAGATGCTGAATTTATTAGTCTTTTTGAGGAAATAAAGTCGATTCATCTCCAAGTTTCTACACTCGAACTCGATGAACCATCGATGAGCTTTGGTCGTAATTTGATGGAAAAAATTCAGTTTGAACATAGCCCGGTACCTCAAAAATCATTGCTTGGCAAATGGCTTATCAATACGATTTCCCTATTTTTTTTAGCCGCAATCCTATGTGTTTTAGGAATTCTATTCTTTAAAATAGAATGGAGCCAGTCGCCGGAAACAGCCTGGTTTGAATTTACCATGCCCCAATTTGCCCTTGATAGTAGTTCTTACAGCTTTTTAATTAATCTCTTTGTTTTTGTGGATATAATTGTTGTGCTCTACTTTTTTGATGCTTTTATCAGCAAAAAGATGAAATCAAAGAATGATCACGATTAATAATTGTTAAAAGGCTGCTTTTTCTAGTGCTTTCTTTTGAAACCGTTGCAAAAGCATTGCGATTAGAATCACCAAAGTGCATCCCACAACATTTAGCCAAAGGAAGGCCATGGCATCCATCATCCAGCAGGTGAAAATGATGATTTCGGTAATTATAGCAGCAATAAAGGTGGCAGATCCCCCAATCTTTTTGAAGTAAAAGGCCACTAGAAAGATGCCGAGAATGGTACCATAAAATAGAGATCCTAAAATATTTACGGCTTCTAGTAGATTTCCCATTTTACTCGCAAATAATGCCATAAAAATACTCAAAACACCCCAAGCAATGGTTAGCCACCTCGATACGGAAAGGTATTTTTCGTCGCTTGCATTTGTATTGATTAGGCGTTTATAAATATCCACTACGGTGGTTGAGGCAAGCGAGTTTAAGGCACTAGCGGTTGATCCCATAGAGGCCAGAAAAATGATTGCAATGAGCAATCCTATTAATCCTTGAGGGAGATATTTGGTCACAAAGCTCAGAAAAACATAATTATTATCGTTTGTTTCGGCTTCAGGGTCATTTTTCTTCATCAAATCGACTGCCTGTTGCCTAATTTCTTTTGTTTTCTTATCTGCGGCAGCTAGAATCGTTCGTTGTGTATTGATGGCCTTTTCATCTTTCGCGTCTAAAGCAATCTCCAAACGATTAATTTCCTTTTGCTTATCGGTAAATGCATCTGAATAATCGTTCTTAATTTTTTGTAAATCAGCACTATATGCGCTTTTTTCGAGCTTTCCCAATTCATAACTATTGAAAAAAACAGGGGGTTGATGATATTGATAAAAGGTAAAAACAAGAACCCCAATAAGCAGAATTAAAAACTGCATCGGGATTTTTACGAGTCCATTCATCAATAAACCTAATCGGCTTTGGCCGATAGATGAACCTGTAAGATAACGTCCTACCTGACTTTGATCAGTTCCGAAATAGGATAATTGCAAAAAGAAACCGCCAATTAATCCGCTCCAAACGGTGTACTGATTATTCCAATCAAAGGAGAAATCAATGGCATTGGTACGTCCCATTTTTCCGGCAATTTGCAGTGCTTTGCCAAAACCAATACTTTCTGGAAGGAGTTTCACCACTAAAATTCCGGCAATTAATAAACCAGAAAATATTACTGTCATTTGCAGCATTTGCGTATAAGAAACCGCTTTTGTGCCGCCATAAACGGTATAAGTGACCACTAATCCACCAATAAACAAGGTGGTATAAGTGGTATCAATATCTAAAATAGTAGATAGAATGATGGATGGTGCATAAATAGTAATTCCAGTTGATAATCCGCGTTGTACTAAAAATAAAAAGGCTGTTAAGGCTCTAGTTTTTAGGTCGAATCGCTTTTCTAGGAATTCGTAGGCGGTATAAACCTTTAATTTATGAAAAATTGGGACAAAGGTGATGCTGAGCACAATCATGGCCAGCGGAAGGCCAAAATAAAACTGTACAAATGACATTCCCGATGAAAATGCAAGTCCCGGAGCCGAAAGAAAAGTAATGGCACTAGCTTGTGTAGCCATCACCGAAAGGGTTACGCTATACCAAGGAAAAGCTTTATTTCCGAGAAGGAAACCGTCTATATTTTGGGTACCGCGACTTTTATAAATGCCGTATGCGACAATTACAAAGAGGGTTAAAAAAAGTACTAACCAATCTATGCCGCTCATTCAAAAGTCTTTGTGAACAGATAAAAAAGTCCGACTAAAAGAACCAGCCAAATAATCAAAAGAATATAAAACTGGTTCCAAGTCTTAACAAATGGAATGGGATCCTGATTAGGCTTCTCCATCTTTTGGAACAACAACATTCATCCAGAAACCTGCAGAAAGTAATCCCAAAACTGCGCCTAAAACCATATAAGCCACAGAACCGGTCACTACGCATGCAGTTGCAATACCACAAACTACTGCTGGAACGATGTAATAAATTGAGGTGTTTTCGCTTTTCATGTTCTTATTATTTAGTAATCAAATTTACAAATAATCTGTATGCTCCGGGTATTCCGGCTGGTAATTCTCTGAAAAATGCTAAAGAAGTATATACAAATCGGCCTTTGCCATATTCAGCAACTAGTAATGAACCATCTTTAGCTGATTCCCCCTGATCATTCATACTTAAAATACGCTTGTATTTTGGGTCGGCGGAACTAATAAAATATAAGCCTCTTTCCTGTACCCATCCTTCAAAATCTGTGCTCGTAATTTTATTGGGATAGTTTAAAACTGGATGATCTTTTTCTAAAAATGTTACTACGGAATTTTCTTCTGTAACCCGATCGCGAGAAATTTTAAAAGGATAGGGGCCGACATTTTCTACCAAAAGTGGCGAGCTAACGTTATACTGAACTAAATAAGTCCCGCCATTTTTTACATATTCCATCAGTTTTGGCTGCATTAAACTTAATCGCTCGTTCACATTATAGGCTCTCACTCCAGCAATAATTGCATCGTACTGCGAAAGATTTCCACTCATCACATCGGCTTCGTTGAGTGTATTTACCTGAAAACCAATTTGTTGTAGCGACTCAGGAATTAAATCGCCTGCTCCTGTGAGATAGCCTATTTTTTTACCACCAGTTTGTAAGTCGATGCGTTCAATTTTTGCTTCAGTAATTGGGAATAAGTTTTGCAAAGGAATATGCTCATAGTTAATCACTTTATTTCCGCGGTTAGAGATTCCTTGATCTGTTTGGATATTGATTGCCAAATTCCCAGCTTGCGAGTTATTTGTTGGAATTATTTCAAATTCAATTGCTTTCTCATCTCCTTTTTTCAGGAGTTCAAATATGATTTTTTCGGGCTTTACCGTCCAACCTTGTGGGATTTCCGGAATAACAGTTCCTTTGTTTGCGTTGCGGAAGCTTTTTAATTGAACTTGAACTTTTTTGGGCGTGTTTCCAATGAATATAAAGGCTTTCTCGGAAATAGTTGCCGTAATTGCTGGGGCTATGACTAAGGCTTGGTAAACTTCCCCTCGGACTAAGTCAGTTGATTTAAATACTAGGGAACGTTCATAGCTAATTTCTTTACCAGCAATATTAAAGGTGAATTTTACAGTTATGGGGGCTGGGTTTTCAGCTTTCCCAATTAAGTGCTGGTCTGCGACTTGGAATGTGCCTAATTCATGTCTGTTTAAAAGCCAATAGGGTTCAGTTATGGCTTGTGCAGTGGCTATTCCTTCAATGTTTTTTAAAAGACCATTTTCTAATTCAATATCCTGTTTTTGGTCATTTATAGCACCCAGGTTGATTTGAACATCAGATTGAACAACAATATCGCTTCGAAGCTTAATCTGGTCGCCTAGGGCATATGTGGGCGCGTTAGCGTATGTTTCGAACCATAATCCTGCCGCTCCTGCGATTAGATCCTTTAATTCCTTTGTTTTTTGTTCTTTCCAATAAGAATTTGGTAGTTTTTCGATAGCGTTTAGGATATTAATTAGGCTTGGGATAGATTTGGAGGGATTATCGATATCGAAATTCTTATCGGCAAGAGTAATCATGCGACTAATTTCTTCACCTCGAGGGATTCTATTCCAATTGGAGTTAATATCCTCCAAAATATCCGCTTTTCCAGCGATACCCTGCGTATGAGAAAAATACTCGAAGGACTGGCCACGTTGTTTTGCACTTCCAAAACCTTGGCTTTTATGGTTCGTGCGACTTTCGGCTGCGATTTCGCCATAGCCTTTACCCAAGAGTGGATTAAAACCTCCAACATCTAATTTAATTTGATCATTAGATGTGGTATTTAATCCTCCAAAGTTAAAGGTATTCCAAACGAGGCGTTTTGTGGCCCATACTTCAACAAATTTCAATTGTTCCGGAAAACGATTTGGGTCTGCAGCGGCAATAAATGCTTCACGAGCGATGATGGCTGATGCGGCATGGTGTCCATGTCCAGCACGTGCATCTTCTGGGAAACGTGTAATAATTACATCAGGTCTGAAATTACGGATTACCCAAACGGCATCCGCTAAAATTTGTTCTTTATTCCAAATGCGAAAGGTTTCATCTGAGGTTTTTGAGAATCCAAAGTCGATGGCCCTTGAGAAAAACTGCTCAGCACCATCAGTCCGGCGTGCGGCCAATAACTCTTGAGTACGTATCAAACCCAATAACTCTGATTGCTCATTCCCAATGAGATTTTGTCCGCCATCACCTCTAGTAAGCGAGAGATACCCCGTTCTAAATTTTTTCTCCTTGGCGAAATAGGCTAATAAACGAGTATTTTCATCATCTGGATGTGCGGCAATATATAGAGCAGAGCCAAGTACATTTAATTTTTTAAGTCCCAATTTAAGCTCTGCCGAGTTAAATTGCGGCGATGTTTGCGCAGAAACACTAAAAGGAACAAGAAAAATAATATAAAATCTTAATTGGCGAAAATTCATAATTGCTTGATCATAAAAATCGAAAATAAAGAAAAAGAATGCTTTTTGTTAGATTGTGGCTGAAAAAATTGGGAGGATTTTTTTGATTGGCTAAGTTAAAAAGCTCCTAAATGAAAAAAGCGGTCAGATTTTAAAATCTGACCGCTTTCCCAAAAATTACAGTTTTAAAATGAAATTGAAAGCTTTTAACCTTCTTACAATGTACAATCGCTGCATGATTGTAAGGAGTTTGACTAATGTCTGATAAATAGCCTTATTGTGATTAACCTTTATTTTATAAAATTACGAATTTTCGGTATTTGTATCAAATAAGTTTTCCACAATTCTATTCGTTTATTCAGGAATTTGTTTCATTAATAAAATTGTATGTGTTTTATTTATTTTTTAATGTGCTTTCAAACAATTTAAAAATTCGCTTATACTCATCAGTCCAGCTCGAAGGCTCAACAAAACCATGATCTTCAATAGGATAAACAGCGAGCTCCCAATTATCTTTTTTAAGCTCAATTAGTCTTTGTGATAATCGAACAATATCCTGAAAATGAACATTTACATCCACCATTCCATGTGCCATCAATAGATTGCCTTTAAATCCTTCAGCAAAATAAATTGGCGAACTTCTTTTATAAGCTAACTCATCGTTAATTGGCTCATTTAAAATATTGGCAGTATATCCATGATTATAGTGTGCCCAATCGGTTACTGAGCGTAAAGCTCCGCCCGATTTAAATACTTCGGGTGTAGTAAATAACCCCATTAATGTTATGAATCCACCATAAGATCCACCATACAATCCTACATTATCTGGATTAACACCATATTTTTCAACCAACATTTTCACCCCATCCACTTGATCTGTAAGGTCTTTACCCCCCATGTGGCGATAAATTCCGGTGCGATGATCTCGTCCATAACCAGAGCTTGCTGTATAGTCGATATCAATTACGGTATAGCCATTATCAGCTAATAAATTATTGAACATGTATTCTCTAAAATACTGACTCCACCAATAGTGAACGTTTTGCAGATAACCTGCTCCATGTACAAAAACTACAGCTGGCTTTGATGGAGCTGGATTTTCTGGTTTGTAAACACGTGCATACACATCATCGCCATGGCGATTGCTGAATTTAACCATTTCTGGCTCTCTCCAAGCATACGATTTAAATTCAGCACTTACCGAACTGGTAATTTGCTCAGCTTTTGCTCCTGCTTTATTTTCCTGAATAAAAAGTTCCCATGGCTTGTTTGAAGTAGAATGTCTGAAAGCTAACCATTTTTCATCTGGCGAAAGGCTCACTTCATTACCGCCAGTCATGGTAGTTATTTTAGTAGAGCTTCCACCCAAAACTGGAACTTTATAAAAATGGGTAATTCCCGGATGCTCCATATTTGCAGTGAAGTAAAAACTCTTTTTATCATTTGATAATTGTAGCGTTTGAACTTCATATTTACCGGAAGTAATTTGTTTTTTCTCCCCTGATTTTAGGTTTATGGTATAGATATGAGAATAACCTGTTGCCTCACTTTGGAAGTAAATGGTGTTTAGATCGGTCCAGCCAATATTCCCACCACCAATGCCTGGTCCGCCAATCCATGCCTCATCACGCTGACGGTCAAGCAGACT